>QGUX01000103.1 GCA_003242275.1 Pseudomonadota bacterium
ATTTGTATAAGAGCCAGGCGGGCGGCTATTCCGGCTCGATCCCGCCGCCCGCCTCCCCGGCGTGGAGCCGGTGGACCCCCTGCCCGGCGAAGGGGGACAGGAGGAGGGTGCGGGCCGGCCCGCCGCCGGTGAATCCGCGGCGGGTGAGCAGCCCGCCGGCGACGCCTCGCCCGACGCCTCGCCCTGAGGGTGCTGCGGTCGGCGCGCACCGGCCATCCGGGGGTGCAGCGGGCGCGGGCGGACCTGGCGGGCGGGCTCAGGTGTCGGCCCACATCCTCAGCAGGTTGTGGTACACGCCCGTGAGCTGCAGCGTCGAGGGATGCGCTGGCGATTCCTGCATCAGCCGCTGGATGGCCGTGTCCATGTCGAACAGCAGCGCGCGCTGCGCATCCTCGCGCACCATGCTCTGGATCCAGAAGAACGAGGCGACGCGTGCACCCCGCGTCACCGGGTTGACCCGGTGCAGGCTGCTCGCGGGATAGAGCACCATGTGGCCGGCCGGCAGCTTCACCGCGTGGGCGCCGTAGGTGTCCTCGATCACCAGCTCGCCGCCGTCGTACTCCCCGGGCCCGGACAGGAACAGCGTGGCCGACAGGTCGGTGCGCACGCGATGTGGCGTGCCGCGCACCATGCGCACGGCATTGTCCACGTGCAGCCCGAAGGACTGGCCGCCGGCATAGCGGTTGAACAGCGGCGGGAACACCTTCAGCGGCAGTGCCGCCGACACGAAGCGCGGATTGCGCTCCAGCGCGGCCAGGATCATCTCGCCCAGCCTGCGGGCGACCGGCGAGTCCTCGGGGATCTGCTGGTTGTCCTTGGCGCGCGCCGACTGGTGGCCGGCGGTGACGCGCCCGTCCACCCAGGTGGCGGTTTCCAGCAGCTCGCGCGCCTCGCGCAACTGGGCATCCTGCAGGACTTCGGGAACCGTGATGATCATCGCGATGGGGCCTCATTGCCGGCCGCCGGCCTGCGGCGGCTGGTGTCCAGGAGTGGCTAGAAGCTGAGGTTGGCCGAAAGCACCACCGAACGTGCTTCACCCGGCGTCGCCCAGGCCAGCCGCTGCGTGCGCAGCCTCGTCAGGTACTGCTTGTCGAACAGGTTGTTGACGTTGAGTTGCAGGCGCAGGCCGCGGTTGACGGCGTAGCTGGCCATGGCCCGGTGCACCACATGGCCGCCCACCGTCGGCAGCGGACCCTCCGGGTTGGCGGCGGAGTGCTGCTGGATCCAGACCCGGCCCTGCCAGGTGAGGCCAAAGCCGAACTGGATGCCGCGCGCGATGTCCCAGGTGGTCCACAGGCTGGCGGCGTGCCTGGGCGTGTTGGTCAGCGGGTCCCCGCGCGTGTAGTCCCGCCCGTTGCCGGCAAGGAAGTCCGACGCGCCCTGCAGCACCTCGCTGTCGAGGTAGGTGTAGTTGGCGAAGATGCTCCATTGGGGCAGGATGCGGCCGGCCAGCCCCAGCACCACCGAATCCACGCGCGCGCTGCCGTCCAGCACCTCCTGGCCGGAGGGGTTGTCGGGATTGCCCGGGTCGTCGACGCGATAGTTGGTGCGTTCGTTGCGCGCTACCGCCGCGGTCAGCGACAGGCGGCCGTCCAGTGCGTCCCACTTCACGCCGAGCTCGATGCTCTCGGCCTCCTCGGGATCGACATTGCAGTTGTCCAGCGCGCAGCTCCCGTTCACCGTGGCCACCGACGGGGTCTGCGAATTGCCGTAGGCAAGGTAGATGCTCGACAGCGGCGTGGGCTTGAACACCAGTCCCGCGCGATAGGAGAACAGCGTGGCGTCGTTCGACAGCGGTCCGGCCGGCTCCGGTGGGTCGCCGCTGGCGGGCGTGGGCCAGGCGACCTGCTGGAAGTCCGCCTCGTTGCGCTCGATGCGCACACCCGCGTTGAGCGACCAGCGTGGTGAGAACTGGACGTTGTCGAACACGTACAGCGCGCGGTTGTCCAGCTCGCCCTCCAGGGTCTGGTTGACGATGAAGTTGACCGGGCCGGTGTAGGGCACTGCCGAGGGGTTGGCGATGGTGGTGCGCGGCAGCACCGGGTTGGGCGTGGCGCCCCCGGGGTTGCGCAGCGAGTTGCCGGAGCGGCGGAAGTAGTTCTCGCTCGAGATCGCCATGCCTGCGACCAGCGTGTGTTGCGCAGGCCCGGTGCTGAAGATCGACGTGAGGTCGGCCTGCGTCATCAGGAGGCGGTTGCGGGTGTCGCGCGTGGTGCCGCGCGGGCCGGAGGGCTGGTACTCGCCGGGCTGCAGCGGCGCCTGGCCGGCGGGCGTGGGACAGGTGTCCGCCAGCCCGGCATTGGAGGGCGAGGTGCCGTCGGCAAGGCAGAAGGATCCCTGCGGCGGATCGACCACGAGGAACTGGTCGGTCTGCTGCCAGCGCGTCTGGCTGCGCAGCGACAGCGATTCGCCGGCGAAGTGGTCCAGCGTCAGCGTGACGGCGTCGGTGTCGATGACCTGCCGGTCCACGTTGGCATAGCCAAAGTAGCTCTCGCGCCGTGCCCCGGGCAGGATCCGCCCGTCCCACGTGGGCACGCCGTACTGCGGCGTGTTGCGGTCGTGCTGGTGCAGGTACGACAGCGAGCCCGAGGTGGCGGTGCCCAGGCCGAAGGCCAGCGACGGGGCCACGCCCCAGCGCCTGTTCTTCTCCACCTCGCGGTCGGGTACGTCATTGCGGTGGCCCATCACGTTCAGGCGCACGGCGGTCGTCGCGCCGAGCTGGTGGTTGAAGTCGCCGGCGATGCGCGTGTAGTCATCCGTGCCCGCGCCCAGGGTCACGTTGTCGAAGTCGCCGAGGCGCGCGCTCTTGCTGACCAGGTTGATCGTCCCCCCGACCGCGCCGGCGCCGGAGTACACGGAATTGGCACCGCTGACCACCTCCACCTGTTCGAGGTTGAAGGCGTCCGAGCGCGTGTACTGGGCGCTGTCGCGGAAGCCGTCGATGGTGACGTCGTTGCTGCCGGCGAAGCCGCGCAGGTTGATGGAATCACCATAGCCGCCCCCGCCTTCGCCGGCGCCGAAGGTGATGCCCGGCACCGTCGAGAGGATGTCGCGCAGCGACAGCATGTTCTGCTGCTCGATGGTTTCCGCGGTGACCACGGTGATGGTCTGCGGCGTGTCGAGCAGCGGGGCGGTGTACTTGGGCGAGGAGGCCTGCTCGACACGGGTGCCGTCTTCTTCCCCGCGCACGGTGACCTTGCCGAGCTGGGGGGCGGGCTCGGCCGCCGGAGCCTGGGTGGAGGCGGCGCACAGGGCGGTGGCGACGGCAATGGCAATGGCAGGCCGGGGTTCGGGATTCTTGTTCATCGGGGCCGGGACGTCCTTGGAGAGGGGTGGGGCAGATGCTAGGACCGTCCCATCACAGATGCAAACAATTCTTATTTGCGAAGGTGAACAGGACTTGTTCTAATACGCATTCATGGGTCTGTTGTGTTCCGATGCTTCGTCGCTCGCCGGCCGGCTCGGCAGCCGGGGCGCGGCGCTGGCGATCATCAGCGGCCTGCACCTGGCCGCGGCGGCGGCGCTGCTGCACATGGACGTCCGGCCCGCGGAACCCGAACCCCTTCACGCCATCCAGGCGGTGCTGTTGACCGCCGACCAGCCACAGGAGACCCGGCCGCAGCTCGAAGTGGAGCTGAAGCTGCCGGACATCGAGTTGCCCCAGGTCCGCGTGCAGGCGAAGTGGGCGCCGCCACCCGCCGCATTGCAGGCTCCGGTGACGCACGAGCCGGCACGGCCGGCCGTCCCGCAGGCGGCACCTGCCGCAGGCACCGAGGCGCTGGTGGAACTGGAGGCAGCGGATTATCTCGAGCGGGTGGAACCGCGCTATCCGCCCGCGGCCCGGCGCGCACGCGTCCAGGGCACCGTGTACCTGCGCGTCATCATCGGCACCGACGGCCGCCCGCGGGAGGTTCGCGTGGAGCGCAGCAGCGGCCACGAGGTGCTCGACGCCGCCGCGCGTGCCGCGGTGGAAAAGTGGCTGTTCCGCCCCTATCGCGAGAACGGCGTGGCGCGGATGGCCACCGTCATCGTGCCCGTGGAGTTCTCGATCTCCTCGCGCCGCGGCTGAAAGGCACGCGCATAAGTCCATGCGCGAAACGGCCCCTGGGCCTGCTGCTAGAATGGCGGCCCATTTCTGCAGGGATCATCGTGCGCGTCTTCAACTTTTCGGCCGGCCCGGCCATGTTGCCTTTTCCTGTCCTGGAACAGGTGCGCGAGGAGCTGCCCGACTGGCAGGGCAGCGGCATGTCGGTGATGGAGGTCAGCCACCGCGGCAAGGCGTTCATCAGGGTGGCCGAGGAGGCCGAGGCCGACCTGCGTGAGCTGCTGTCGATTCCGTCCGACTACAAGGTGCTGTTCCTCTCCGGCGGCGCCACCGGGCAGTTCGCCGCCATACCGCTGAACCTGGCGACCTGGGCGTCCACGGTCGACTACGTGAACACGGGGTCGTGGTCGAAGAAGGCCATCGGCGAGGCCCGCACCTTCTGCAGTCGCGTTCACGTGGTGGCCGATGCGAAGGACTCGAACTACTCCAGCGTGCCGCCGCAATCGGAGTGGAACTGCTCGCCCGACGCGGCCTATCTGCACTACACGCCCAACGAGACCATCGGCGGCGTGGAGTTTCCCTTCGTGCCTGAAACGGGCGACGTGCCGCTGGTGGCGGACTTCTCCTCGACCATCCTGTCGCGTCCGCTGGACGTGACGCGCTTCGGGCTGATCTACGCCGGTGCGCAGAAGAACATCGGGCCGGCGGGACTGACCATCGTGATCGTGCGCGAGGACCTCCTGGGCCGTGCGCGTCCGGCCACCCCGTCGATCTGGAACTACCAGAAGATGGCCGCGGATGGATCGATGTCGAACACGCCGCCCACCTTCTCCTGGTACGTGGCGGGACTGGTGTTCCGCTGGATCCGGCAGCAGGGCGGCCTGGCGGCGATGGGCGAGCGCAACCGCGCCAAGGCGGCGAAGCTGTATGCCGCCATCGACGCCTCGCCGTTCTACTCCAATCCGGTCGATCCCGCGTGCCGCTCGTGGATGAACGTGCCGTTCACGCTCGCCAGGCCCGAGCTGGACAAGACCTTCCTGGCCGAGGCGGAGAAGGCCGGCCTGACCAACCTCGCCGGCCACCGCTCCGTCGGCGGCATGCGCGCGAGCATCTACAACGCCATGCCGCCCGAGGGCGTGGATGCCCTGATCGACTTCATGCGGGAGTTCGAGCGTCGCCATGGCTGAAAGATTCCGCATCCTGACGCTCAACAACATCAGCACGCGGGGGCTCGAGCGCCTGCCGCGCGAGCGCTACGAGGTGGCATCGGGGATCGAGCGTCCCGATGCCGTGCTGGTGCGCTCGGCCGACATGCACAAGATGGAAATCCCGCCGTCGGTGCTGGCCGTGGCGCGTGCCGGCGCGGGCACCAACAACATCCCGGAGGCGGCGCTGTCGGCGCGCGGCATCCCGGTGTTCAACGCACCCGGCGCCAATGCCAATGCGGTGAAGGAGCTGGTCATCGCCAGCCTGTTCCTCGCGGCGCGCAACATCTGCGCGGCGTGGCAGTTCGCGCGCGCGCAGACCGGCGATGACGCGGCCATCGATGCCGCGGTGGAGAAGGGCAAGAAGAACTTCGTGGGCTTCGAACTGCCGGGACGCACGCTGGGCGTGATCGGGCTGGGTGCCATCGGCGTGGAAGTTGCCAACGCCGCGCTGGCGCTGGGCATGAAGGTGCTGGGATACGACCCGCAGATCACCGTGCGGCGCGCCTGGGAGTTGTCGTCGAGCGTGCAGCAGGCCACCTCGCTCGACGACCTGTTCGCGCGCAGCGACGTGGTCACCGTGCACGTGCCGCTCAACGACGCCACGCGCGGCCTCGTCAATGCCTCGCGCATCGCGCTGATGCCCAAGGGCGGCGTGGTGCTTAATTTCGCGCGCGGCGCCATCGTGGATTCCGCCGCGGTGATCGCCGCGCTCGACGCCGGCCACCTGCACGCCTACGTGTGCGACTTCCCCGCCAATGCGCTCAAGGACCATCCGAAGGTGGTGACGCTGCCGCACCTGGGCGCCTCCACGGTCGAGGCCGAGGAGAACTGCGCGGTGATGGCGGTGGAACAGCTGCGCGACTTCCTCGAGAACGGCAACATCCGCAACTCGGTGAACTTTCCCGAGGCAGTGATGCCGCGCGTGCCGGGTACCACGCGGCTGGTGATCGCCAACAGCAACGTGCCCAACATGGTGGGCCAGATCTCCACGCGCCTGGCCGAGGCCGGCGTGAACATCGCGGACCTGCTGAACAAGTCGCGCGGCGAGTACGCCTACACGCTGATCGATGCCGATGGTGCCGTCGACGCGGCCACCTTCGAGGCCGTGCGTGGCATCGAGGGCGTGCTGTCGGCGCGCCTGATCACGGGCTGAAGGCGCGATGGCGAAGAAGCGCAAGGCGGCGGGGCGTCCCGCGTCGCGACCTCCGGGCCGCAGCCCTGGGCGGCGCGGCGGCGTGCCGCGCGTGGCCTACCTCGGCCCCGAGGGCACCTACAGCCACTCGGCCGTGCAGGCGCACTTCGGCGAGTCGGTCACGGGCCTGCCGCTGCCCACCATCGAGGACGTGTTCGAGGCCGTGGAGGATCGCCGCGCCGACTTCGGCGTGGTGCCGGTGGAAAACTCCACCGAGGGCGCGGTCAACATCACGCTCGACCGGCTGATGAGCAGGAGTCCGCCGATCTGCGGTGAGATCGAGCTGCGCGTGCACCACAACCTGCTCGGCCGCATGACGAAGCCGTCGGCGGTGAAGCGCGTGTGCGCGCATCCGCAGGCGCTGGCGCAGTGCCGGCGCTGGCTGGACAAGAACCTCCCGGATGCGGTGCGCCAGCCGGTGAGCAGCAATGCCGAGGGCGCGCGCCGGGCCCGCGAGGAGAAGGGCACCGCGGCCATAGCCGGCGCCGTGGCGGCGGGCGTGTACGGCCTGAAGCTGCTGGCCGAACGCATCGAGGACCATGACCACAACACCACGCGCTTCCTGGTGCTGGGCAGGAAAAGCCCGCCGCGCAGCGGCGCGGACAAGACCAGCCTGCTGGTCTCCGGCCGCAAGGACGAGGCCGGTTCGCTGTTCCGCCTGCTCGAGCCGCTGGCGCGACACCGCATCAACATGACACGCATCGAATCGCGGCCATCGCGCCGCAGGAAGTGGGAATACGTGTTCTTCATCGACGTCGAGGGCCACGCCGGGGACCCGGTGGTGGCGCGTGCGCTGACCGAACTGCGACGGCGCAGCTCGGCGTACCGCGTGCTCGGTTCCTATCCCAGGGCGGCGTTGTGAGCGGCGGTACCCTCGCCACCCGGGCGGTGCAGGCGCTGGCGCCGTACGTGATCGGCAAGCCCATCCAGGAGCTGGCGCGCGAACTGGGCATCGCCGAGGCCGACATCATCAAGCTGGCCTCGAACGAGAATCCGCTCGGCCCCTCGCCGAAGGTGCTCGAGGCCATGCGCAGGGCGCTGGAGGACGTGTGGCTGTACCCGGACGGCAATGGCCATGACTTGAAGCAGGCCATCGCGCGCAGGCATGGCGTGGCGATGCAGCAGGTGACGCTGGGCAATGGATCCAACGACCTGCTGGTGCTGCTGGCCGAGGCCTTCCTCGAGCCGGGGCGCTCGGCCGTGTACTCGCAGCATGCATTTGCGATCTATGGCCTCGTTGTGCAGGCCACGGGTGCCCGGGGCAACGTGGCGCCGGCCTACCCGCGCGGCCATGCCATGGCCCTGGGCCACGACCTGGAGGCCATGCTGGCCGCCATCGACGCCGACACGCGGCTGGTCTACATCGCCAACCCGAACAATCCCACCGGCACGTGGAACCGGGAGAAGGAACTGCGGGCCTTCCTCGACGCCGTGCCGGCGCACGTGATCGTGGCGCTGGACGAGGCCTACTTCGAGTACTCGCGGCGCGTGGACTGTCCCGACGGGATGAACTTCGTCGGCCGCTACCCGAACCTCGTGGTGTTGCGCACCTTCTCCAAGGCGCATGCACTGGCCGGCATGCGGGTGGGTTATGCCATCTCGGCGCCCGACGTGGCGGACATGCTCAATCGCGTGCGCCAGCCCTTCAACGTGAACATCCCGGCGCTGGTCGGCGCCGAGGCGGCGCTCGGCGACGAGGAGCAGCCGCGGCGCGCGCGGGAGCTGGTGGAGGAAGGCCTGGCGCAGCTCGGCGCGGAACTGCCGCGCTTCGGCATCCACGTCTTTCCCAGCGCCGGCAATTTCGTGCTGGCGGAGGTTCCCGGCGGCGACGGGCAGGCGGTCTACCAGCACCTGTTGCGCCATGGCGTGATCGTTCGTCCCGTCGGCGGCTATGGATTGCCCGGCTGCCTGCGCATCACCGTGGGCACCGCGGCACAGAACGAGAAACTGATCCGCGCGCTTTCCACGGCGCCGGGTTGCAAGAGGTGACATGAAGAACTGGCGAGTGGAACCCTCGCCCGCGGTGCGCGGACGCGTGCGCGTGCCCGGCGACAAGTCGATTTCACACCGCTCGGTGATGCTGGGCGGCATTGCCGAGGGACAAACCGAGGTGACCGGCTTCCTGGCCGGCGCCGACTGCCTGGCCACGCTGGAGGCCTTCCGCGCCATGGGCGTGGCGGTGGAACGGCGCGGCGAGACCTCGCTGACCGTGCACGGTCGCGGCCTGCACGGCCTGAAACCCCCGCACGGCGTGCTCGACATGGGCAATGCCGGCACCGCCATCCGCCTGTCGATGGGGCTCCTGGCCGGCCAGCGCTTCACCTCGACGCTCACCGGCGATGCCTCGCTGCGCTCGCGGCCGATGGAACGGGTGGCCGCGCCACTCAGGCTGATGGGCGCGGACATCCAGACCATCAACGGCAGGCCGCCGGTGACCGTGCGGCCCGTGGAGCGCCTGACCGGCATCGACTACGCGTTGCCCATGGCCAGCGCGCAGGTGAAGTCCGCGATCCTGCTGGCCGGCCTCTATGCGGAGGGAACCACCTCGGTCAGCGAGCCCGCGCCCACCCGCGACCACACCGAGCGCATGCTGCGCGGCTTCGGCGTGGAGGTGCGCACCCAGGGGCCGCGCGTCAGCCTCGTGGGCGGCCAGAAGCTCGAAGGCACGCGCATCGCCGTGCCCGGTGACATCTCCTCGGCGGCCTTCTTCCTGGTCGCCGGCTGCCTCGCCGCGGAACCGGGCTTCGTGGTCGAGAACGTGGGCATCAATCCCACCCGCACCGGCATCCTCGACATCCTGAAGCTGATGGGGGCGGACCTCACGGTGCATCCGCGCGAGGAGCAGGGCGGGGAACCGGTGGCGGACATCGAGGTGCGCCGCTCGGACCTGAAGGGCGTGGCCGTGCCGCCGGAGCTGGTGCCGCTGGCCATCGACGAGCTGCCCGTGCTGTTCATCGCCGCGGCCGGTGCGCAGGGGGAGACCGTATTCACCGGCGCCGCCGAACTCCGGGTGAAGGAGAGCGACCGGCTCGCGGTGATGTCCGAGGGATTGACCCGGGTTGGCGTTCCCAACGAACTGCTGCCGGACGGCATCCGCATCCAGGGCGGCCATCGCCTGCGCGAGGCCACCATCGACAGCCACAGCGACCACCGCATCGCCATGTCCTTCGCGGTGGCGAGCCTGCTGGCCGATGCGCCGCTGCACATCCGGGACGTGGAGAACGTGGCCACGTCCTTCCCCGGTTTCACCGCCACGGCGGCCGCCGCCGGCCTGTTGATCGCCGACGCATGAACCCGGTGCCCGTGATCGCCATCGACGGCCCCTCGGGGTCCGGCAAGGGCACGGTCAGCCGCCGCATTGCGGCACGCCTGGGCTGGCACCTGCTGGACAGCGGGGCGCTGTACCGGGTGGTCGCCCTGGCTGGTGCCCGGGCCGGCCTGTCCCCCGATGACGAGGCCGGCCACGCCGGCGTGGCCCGGGGGATGGTGGTCAGCTTCGGCGAGGACGCCGCGGGCAACGAGCGGGTGCTGCTCGGGCCGGAGCAGGAGGACGTCACCGCCGCCATCCGCACCGAGGAGGCCGGGCAGGGGGCCTCGCGGGTCGCGGCTTGGCCGGCGGTGCGCGCGGCCCTGCTGGACCGGCAACGCCGGTTCGCCCAGCCCCCGGGCCTGGTGGCCGACGGGCGCGACATGGGCACCGTGGTTTTCCCCGGCGCCCGGCTCAAGATCTTCCTCACCGCCACGGCCGAGGAAAGGGCCCGGAGGCGGCATAAGCAGTTGAAAGACAAGGGTTCTGATGCTAGCCTTGCCGCCCTTTCGCAGGAGATAGCCGAGCGCGACAGGCGGGATTCGACCCGCGCCGTGGCGCCCTTGGTGCCCGCGGCGGATGCGATCACGGTCGACAGCACCAGCCTCACGATCGACGAGGTGGTGGACCGCATCATGGCCGAAGCGCGGTCGCGAGGACTGACTCCCGCCTAGGTTTTTGGTCGGGCCGACGCAAGGGATTGCAGACGGGGCCCGTGTTTCAACACAACCGTGCAGCCGGAAGGACGTTCCAGCCGTACGCAACGAGTATTACATGAGCGAATCTTTCAGCGAACTGTTCGAACAGAGCCTGGCCAACCAGCGGATCCGGCCGGGTCAGATCCTCACCGGTCGCGTGGTGAGCGTTGGCGAGGACATGGTCATCGTCAACGTCGGTCTGAAGTCCGAGGCAGTCATCCCGATCGAACAGTTCCGCAATGAGCGCGGCGAGCTCGAGGTCGCCGAGGGCGACGACGTCGAGGTCGCGCTCGACGCCATCGAGAACGGCAACGGCGAGACGCACCTCTCGCGCGACAAGGCCAAGCGCGCCCGCACCTGGACGCGCCTGGAGAAGGCCTTCGAGAATTCCGAGATCGTCACCGGCGTGATCACCGGCCGCGTCAAGGGCGGCTTCACGGTGGAGCTGGAGAACGTGCGCGC
>QGUX01000104.1 GCA_003242275.1 Pseudomonadota bacterium
AGCGGATAGGAAATTCAAACGCCCTTGCCTGCTCGGTGCGTGCTTGGTCCGTTTTGCCTTAGTTCGTGGAACGGGCCTTATGTTGGGACCGGGCTTGCCGTCACCGCCCTGAACCCCGCCAGAGTTCCGGCCAGGAACGCGCCCGGACGCCCACCCTGCCCTTCATTCCCGGTGCTTCCCGGCTTGCCTGCCCGGGAACCGCCTTCACCTGGCACCGGCCGCAAGGCCGGCATGCACCATCCCGTCCGCTCGGACCGCTGGCCGGCCGAATCCCCGCACCTTCGAATTCAAAGCAGGCTCGCCTGCCCCGGCGGTGCCCGCACGCCAAGCGGCAGTTCGCACTGGTACTGATCCGGCGCGCTCTTCTCCAGATGCGCGAGGATTCTGGCAACGACCTGCGGCTCCTCGATGCTGGCGATGATCTTGAGCCTGCCGCCGCAGCGGGCGCAGCCCTCGATCTGGATGCCAAAGACCCGCTTGAGCCGCCGTGCCCAGCTCATGGACACGTGTTTGGGTGTCGGCGGCCGGGCTGGATCGGCAACTGGAGCTGTCTGCGCAGCACCGGCGCCCCGTTGCGCGGGCGTCACGGCAGCGCGCAGTTTGCTGTGCGGAGCGAATACACCGTGATACCGGGTCAGGTGCATCCGCGGCGGCGGCACCAGCGTGGCCAACCTTGCCATGAAATCCAGCGGCTCGATCACGATGTGCGTGGTGCCGTCCCGGTACGGGGTCTTGAGCGCGTAGCGCACATGGCCCGAAGAAGTCAGGCCCAAGCGTTCGGTGGCCACCGGCGGGCGGCTCACGTAGCGACACAGCCGTTCAAGCTTCGGCCGCTGGTGGGGCGCAATGTCGATGCCGGCGTGCAGCGAGAACCCGCCGGCGCGGGCCGCTCCGTTCGGGCCGCCTTCCAGGCCCTGCAGCCGGGGTGGCACCGTCTGCAGCGTGAACAGCTTCTGCCCGGCTCTGGGGCCAACGGCAATCCGGTAGGTGATCGAAGAGCCCAGCAGATCATCCAGTGGGCCGCCTTCGCCATCCCCGGTGAGCCAGGCGTTCTCCATGTCCCGCTCGACCAGGCCCCGCCGCTCCAGCACACGGCCGATCCGGGAGGCGATCTGCTCGACGAGCGCCTGCAGCTCGTTCAGGTCCGGTCCTGCGACAAGACGGAATACCGGCGGACCGGCGCCGTCGGCCACATACACGCCATCCAGAAACAGCATGTGGAAGTGCACGTTCAGGTTCAGCGCCGAGCCGAAGCGCTGCACCAGCGTCACCGCGCCGGTGGCACCACTGCTGCGCGCGAGGCCAGCTTTGTGAAGCAGGTGGGAAATCGGCGTGGCGCCAAAAGTCGAACCGCCGGTCGAGGTGGCGGTGGCGGCATGGGAATGGGGCAAGTACCTGGGGGCCGATTCGGAGGCTGCGGGCGTCGATGTCTGCGTGTCGTCGTGGCAGCGCGTGGCGCCCAACACCATCCCTGCCCTGGCCAAGGCGGCCGGCAACTATCTTTCCAGCCAGCTCATCAGCCTGGAGGCCAAGCGCCTGGGCTTCGCCGAGGGCATCGGGCTTTCACCCGATGGCATGGTCAGTGAGGGCGCGGGCGAGAACCTGTTTCTGATCCGTGACGGCGTCATCCACACACCGGGAATGGCGCATTCGGCGCTGAGCGGCATCACCCGCGATTCGGTGATCCGGCTGGCGCGCGACCTGGGTTATGAAGTGCGCGAGACCTCCATCCCGCGCGAGATGCTCTATCTCGCCGACGAGCTGTTCTTCACCGGCACCGCCGCGGAGATCACGCCGGTGCGCTCGGTGGACCGCATCACCATCGGTGCCGGGCACCGCGGCCCCATCACCGAGAAGCTGCAGCAGGCCTTCTTCGGCATCCTCACCGGCGCCGCGCCAGACCGCTACAACTGGCTGGATCCGGTCGACATGTCGGCGCAGCCGCGCGTCGCCATGGCCTGAGGGTTCCTGATGACTGCCCCGAAGACCCTCTTCCAGAAAGTCTGGGAGCGGCACGAAGTGGTGCCGCAGACCGCCGATACGCCGGCGGTGCTTTATATCGATCTGCACCTGATCCATGAGGTGACCTCGCCGCAGGCATTCAGCGAACTGCGTGCACGCGGCCTGAAGCTGCGGCGCACCGACCGCACGCTCGGCACCATGGATCACTCCACCCCGACGCTTACCGAGCAGGTGTTCGGCGGCAAGCCCTTCACCATCAGGTCGGCGGCGCTGCAGGTGCAGAAGCTGGAGGCCAACTGCGCCGAGTTCGGCGTGGAGCTGCTGAACCTCACCAGCGACAAGCGCGGCATCGTGCATGTGATCGGGCCTGAACTGGGTGCCACCCAGCCGGGCAAGACCATCGTGTGCGGCGACAGCCACACGTCTACGCATGGCGCGTTCGGCGCGCTGGCCTTTGGCATCGGCACCACCGAGGTGGGGCATGTGATGGCCACGCAGTGCCTGCTGCAGAGCAAGCCGAAAACACTCGCGATCAATGTCACCGGCACGCTGCATCCCGGCGTCACCGCCAAGGACCTGGTGCTGGCCATCATCGGGAAGATCGGCGTGGGCGGTGGCACCGGCCACGTGATCGAATTTCGTGGTGAGGCCATCCGCGCGCTGAACATGGACGAGCGCATGACGGTGTGCAACATGTCGATCGAGGCCGGCGCCCGCGCCGGCATGATCGCGCCGGACGACACCACCTTCGAATACCTCAAGGGCCGTCCGCGTGCGCCGCAGGGTGCCGCCTGGGATGCCGCCGTGGCCGACTGGCGCACGCTGGTCAGCGACGAAGGCGCCGTGTTCGACCGCGAGGTCACACTGGATGCCTCCACCGTCGAGCCCATGGTGACCTGGGGCACGCATCCGGGCATGGTGGCGCCGGTGAGTGGCAATGTGCCGCCGGCCAGCGACGATCCGGTGTTCGAGCGCGCGCTGGCCTACATGGGCTTCGATGCGGGCCAGAAGCTGGCCGGTTCACCGGTCAACGTGGTGTTCATCGGCAGTTGCACCAACTCGCGCATCACCGACCTTCGCGCCGCCGCCGGCGTGCTGAAGGGGCGCCGCGTCGCCCCAGGCGTGCAGATGCTGGTGGTACCCGGCTCACAGCAGGTCAAGAAGCAGGCCGAGGCCGAGGGTCTCGACCGAATTTTCACGGACGCCGGCGCCGAGTGGCGCGAGTCCGGCTGCTCGATGTGTCTCGGGATGAACGGCGACACGGTGGCCAAGGGCCAATATTCCCTCAGCACCAGCAACCGCAACTTCGAGGGCCGTCAGGGCGTGGGTGCGCGCACGCTGCTGGCCAGTCCGGTCACCGCCGCCGCCTCGGCCGTGCGCGGTGCGATCACCGATCCCAGGGAGCTGATGTGATGGCAGGCTTCACCAGCGTGACCTCGCGCACCGTGGTGCTGCCGGTCAATGACGTCGACACCGACCAGATCATCCCGGCGCGCTTCCTGCGCACCACCTCGAAGGAAGGCCTGGGCAAGCAGCTCTTTGCCGACTGGCGCTACCTGCCCGATGGCAGTGCCAACCCGGAGTTTGCGCTGAACCGTCCGGAGGCGGCCGGCGCGCGCGTGCTGGTGGCCGGCGACAACTTCGGCTGCGGTTCCTCGCGCGAGCACGCGCCCTGGGCGCTGACCGACTTCGGCATCACCGTGGTGGTGTCCACCAGCTTCGCCGACATCTTCCGCTCCAATTCGCTGAAGAACGGCCTGGTGCCGGTGGTGGTCGACGCGGCCACGCTGCAGTGGCTGAAGGACAACCCCGGCGCCGAAGTGACGGTGGATCTGGACAGCCGCACCCTGCGCCTGCCCGATGGCCGCGCCGTGCCCTTTCCCATCGAGCCGTTCGCGCGCTACTGCCTGATGCAGGGCGTGGACCAGCTCGGCTACCTGCTCAAGCAGGACGAGGCGATCAGCGCCTACGAACAGCGCCGCGAGGCCGCGGGCTACTGAATGCGGGCGCGACACGCGCCTGCCCATCGAACAGACGGAGCGAACGGATGAAGGCAAGCATCACGGTCCTGGCCGGCGACGGCATCGGTCCGGAGGTCACGCGCGAGGGCGTGCGTGCGCTGGAGAAAGTGGCAGCGCTGTTCGGCCATGCACTCACCTTCGATGCGCGCGACTTCGGCGGCATCGCCATCGACAACCACGCCGATCCGCTGCCGGCCGACACGCTGGCCAGCTGCCTGGCCGCCGATGCCATCCTGCTCGGCGCCATCGGCGGGCCGAAGTGGTCGGCACCGGATGCGAAGCTGCGACCGGAGACCGGGCTGCTGCGCCTGCGCCGGGAACTGGGCGTGTATGCCAACCTGCGCCCCGTGGCCGTGCACCCTGCCCTGGCCGATTCCACCACGCTGAAACCCGAGGTGGTGCGCGGCGTGGACCTGGTGTTCGTGCGCGAGCTGACCGGCGGCATCTATTTCGGCGCCAAGACGCGCACGGCCACCGAGGCCAGCGGCCTGTGCAGTTACAGCGCCGCGGAGATCGAGCGCGTCACGCGCGTGGCCGGCCGGCTGGCGCAGGCGCGCCGCCGCAAGCTCACTTCCATCGACAAGGCGAATGTGCTCGACACCTCACGACTGTGGCGCGAGGTGGTGACGCGCGTGATGCAGGCGGAATTTCCCGACGTGGCGGTCGAGCATGTGCTGGTCGACGCGGCCGCGATGCACCTGATCCGGCGTCCTGCTGATTTCGACGTGATCGTCACCGAGAACATGTTCGGCGACATCCTCACCGACGAGGCTTCGATGCTGGCCGGTTCGCTGGGCGTGTCGCCTTCGGCCTCGCTGGGCGACGGGCGTCGCGGACTCTATGAACCCATCCACGGCTCCGCGCCGGACATCGCCGGCAAGGGCATCGCCAACCCGGTAGGCACCATTCTCAGCGCCGCGCTGCTGCTGCGGCATTCGCTGGGGCTGGAAACCGAAGCACGTGCCGTGGAACAGGCGGTGGGCGCGGCGCTGGAGCAGGGACTGCGCACGGCGGACATTGCCGCCGGTGGTGCCGCCACCGGCACTGCCGAGGCCGGTGAGAGGATCTGCGCACTGATCCGCGCCTGAAGAAGGTGGCCGTCCCGTCACCGAGACCGCTTCCTTCTACGGCGCCTGCGGCGAGATGGCCTGCTTCATCTTCAGGTTCATCCCCATGCTCTGGGTCGGACCTTCCGCGGTGATCGACAGCCCCAGTTGCAGGTTCGCCTCGACGCTGCCCGTGGGCACCAGACGATCAAGCTGAATGCTGCTGGTGCCACCGCCCTCCATCTTCACCGAGTCGAGTCTGGCGCCAGGTGGCAGGCCCGCCACCGCATCGAGGCTGGCATCGACCATCTTCACATCCAGCTCGATGCGGTTGCCGGCGCGCGAGCGCAGCGTGTATTCGGCCGTCTGCGTCATCTGCATGTTGCTGTTGGTGACATGCTGGGTCACGCGCCAGCGTGCACCAGGGCCCACAGCTTCTTCCGGAAACGGCGCGGCCATCTGCTGCATCGACTGTTCCAGATCCTGCAGCACGGCGCTGGCACTGCCATCGTCCGGCGCCTTCACCTCGCTGTCGCTGACCTGGCCGCGGGCATCGACGCGATACCAGCCGGAAAGGCCGCGGGTGGATTCGGACAGCGCCTGATTCATCTGCGCGGCCTGTGCATCATCGCCCGCAGCCTCGGCGGACAGCAGCTCGAACTCGATCCGTGCCGAGCCATCTGCCGCCACCTCGGCGGTGCGCATCGCCATGATCATGCGGATCGGCGGCACCGCACCCAGCGGCAGCACCTGGCCGGCCAGCGACATCGCCATCTGCACGTTCAGGTCGAGCGCGGCCTGTTCGGCATGGCCGGCGTTGAAGCGATAGCGGATGGCCTGGCGCGGCGCGGCGCCGGGTTCCAGGAGCTGCAGGGTGGTCTGGGCCGGTGCGGCGGCGCTGAACAACGCGGCCGACAGGGCGCCGGCAAGCAGGAAGCTGCGCAACATGGAGGACTCCGTTGAAAGAGGCGCGCAGCATAGCAGTCGTCAGAGCTGCTGAGATTTCGTATAGGGCTGTGGGGACGCCTCACGCGTCCCGACGGCCACCGCAGGCGGAGTTCAAGTCAGAGAGTCGCCCCCCCCTCCGCCCAGCTCCGGCGCCCCAGTAGGGCGTGCTACCAGCCACCCTCCGCGCGAAGCTCGTGGTAACGCTGTTCGACGAAGTTTTCGATGAAACCGGAACCGCCCCGATAAGCCGGATTCTCCGTCTTCGCCATCAGGCGACGAATCGCCTCTCCTGGCGAAACCTCCTCGTAGCCTTCGGGTATAACGAACAGAAGAGGGTCTGGCTCGCCGAGCACGATGTTCTCGACGAGCTCCGTCCGAACCACCGCATCACCAACCTTCCAGGTCGTGCTCAAGGGAATGCAAGCCAATTTCGGCGCTACCCAGCGTTCCGTGTAAGGCTGATTGGGTTCCACAGGATTTTGTGCATCACGGATCGCAAGGTGTCCGTCGACTTGGCTGCGTACAGCGCTGTCCTTCAAGCCGCAGTTCTCTTGTGGGCCGGCTTGAACCATTTTCCTGTAGTTCTTCGACAGAGGGGCGGAGGTGACCGTGCCAGTCTCCTTTACCAAAAAGGCACGCCGCAGGTTTTGAATGTCTTCAATAACGCGCGTCTCGACGCGCTTGTCACTCCCAGCATCCCTGACCCGGATGTCGACGGTCGAGCCATCGCTCCGCATAGCCCGCATGACCCGTTCAGTACGGAGCAATGTTCCGTCCGACGGGTTGTAATCCTGAACGACAACGTCGAACGTCATCGCAGGCAGCACTTCGTTTTGATGGACTTGCCCGTGAACGAGCCAAGTGACGCCCGACGCCAGCGTACCGACTGATAGGCAGATCAGGATTCTGGAAGCGACCCCCTTCACTTTCAATGTAGTGTACATCTCTGGTTCTCCTGACGAGTTTAAATGCATTGATGGGTTCCGGCACATACGAACTGCGCGCCCAAAATGCAAATCGCCGGATCTTCGACGCAGCCCTGCAAGAGGCCCAGCTCGCACCAACCTCCCTCGCTACAGTTAATGATGCAACAACACCCTGGTTCACACCCGGTAGCTCCACCCGGAATCTGCAGGCACGCAAAGGTGTAAAGCCGTCCGGTGAATGGACCTTGTGACCAACTGACACACATGATCTGTGACCAAGTGCCGACTGAGAAGGTCGCCGCGGTCACGAGCATGAGAACTAAGAAAAAGGGTTTTCTCTTGGGCATCCGTGCCATGAGGCCTCCTGCGTTGTTCTTGACGTCTTAAGTGCTAACTTTCTTGATCGACGTGCTTGGATTCTGCGAGGACGCGTATCGTCTTACCACAACCAACAAAATAAAACAAGGGCGGTGGGGCTCAGCATTTCGACGCCGACGAAAATCTGAGGCCTGCACCTTCGGGAACCGTGTGCGATGTCGACCCTTTCGGTGGCGGCCACCAGAGCTGCGATTGTCGGAACGGCAATTGGGGGGGGGCACGCGCTTTCTTTGCCGACGGTATTTTCTCGCGCTTCGATGGGTTGATGTGATGCAGCGCTCGCTGACTCGGTGGTCACTGGCGGCCGGCTCACGTAGCGGCACAGGCGTTGGCGCTTCGGCCGCTGGTCCGGGGCGATGTCGATACCGGCATGCAACGGTCGAGCAGTACGGTAGACTACTGTACAAGGAGGCCCGATATGACCGCAACCGCTGACCGCCTCGATCTGCGCCTGAGCGTCGAGGACAAGAACCGCCTGCGCCGCGCCGCCGAACTGCACGGCCTGCCGTTGGCCACCTTCGTGCGCAAAGCGGCCCTGCGCGAGGCGGAAACCACCATCGCCCATCCTCCCACGGCGCAACGCGGCGGCCTGGCCGCGCGCCTGCGCGGACGCGCCTCCGCACGCCTCGGCACGGACGAGATCATGAAACTGACTCGCGGCACGTCGTGAAGCGTGTACTTGTGGACACCAACGTCCTGCTGGACGTGCTGACGGACGACCCGCAGTGGTATGACTGGTCGGCCGGGCAGCTCGATGCCTGTGCGGCCGACGCCGAGCTGTGCATCAATCCCATCGTCTACACCGAGGTATCGGTGGGGTTCGAGCGCATTGAAGAACTGGATGATGCGTTGCCGGCCGATGTCTTCACCCGGCTGGAGCTGCCGTGGGAAGCTGCCTTCCTCGCTGGCAAAGCCATTCTGCAGTACCGCCGTGCCAGAGGTGAGCGCACCTCGCCGCTGCCGGATTTCTACATCGGCGCCCATGCCGCCATCGATGGCATGGCACTGCTGACACGGGATGCGAAGCGTTATCGCACTTGCTATCCGAAGCTTGAACTGATCTGTCCTTGAGCAGGAAGCGGAGGTTTACTACCGCTGGAGGCCGAACCTGCCGGACGAATCCAAACCGATCTGGAATCTCAACGAATGCCCAGCTCCCGCTCGGCCCAGGGGATGAAATATTTCCAGTTTGGCCCGTCGGTATGTCCGCCATCATGCTGGCGCCAGGCCAGCCGCCCTTCCAGCAGGCCTTCGTTCACCGCAGGTTTGATCTCTTTCATGTAATCGTCGGAACGCCCCAGGTCCTTCACGCCCAGCATGCGGAACACCGGCTGAGCGGCAATGGCCGCCATGAAGCTGCCCTGCTGGTCCAGCCACAGCGCATCGCCCTCTTCCGGGATGCCATAGCTGATGAAGGTGGCGCGCGGCGCGCACAGCGCCAGCAGCTGGTGCGCATCCACCGGCAGGTCGCCGGCATCCTTGCGCCCGAAGGTGGCTTCCTCGGCGCCATACTTGAGGAAGTTGCCGGCCATCCAGTGATAGCCGCCGGCGCCGGTGAGGTTCTCCACTGCTTCGCCGAAATTGCGCCGGTGCAGCTTGGCACCGCCCTCGCCGGAAGAGCCGATCAGCACCACCGCGAAACGTTCGTCGAAGGCCATGGTGACCAGTGCCGCCTTGCCATAGCGCGATACGCCCTCGATGCCCACGCGCTTCGCATCCACCTCGCGCAGGGTCTCGAAATGATCCAGCGCACGGCTGGCACCCCAGCCCCATGCACGCAATGCGCCCCAGTCATCCGGCTTGCGCGGCTGGCCCTTGTTGGTCAGGCCGATGATGCCGCGCGTGAGGCCGGCGCCATTGTCCGGCTGCACGCTGGTGGGATTGAGATAGGCATAGCCCCAGCCGGCGGCGATGAGCTGCTCGGTAGGCGGTGGATCGGCGCCGGGGCGCGGCGGTGGCGGCTGGCGTGCGCCGGCCGGCAGAGCTTCGCCGGGCATGCGGCCGCGGCCGAACAGGATCATCACCGGCACCGGCCCTTCGACATCGGCTGGCGTCACCAGCAGCACCTCGATGTTCACCTCGATCGCCGGGTGGGCGGAGTTGTCCACCCTGCCGGTCAGCCGCCGGGCGTTTACCGGCCGTGCGGCCATCTCGCCGGTGGCGGTGTCGGCGACCTGCCAGTGCACCGCCGGCACGTTCGCGGGTACGCGGCCGATGACCTCGCGCTCGAACAGCTCGATGATCTCGGGGCGTCGCTGTTCCTGCCACTGCCGGGCGCTGGTGACTGCGCGGCCGTTTTCCAGTCGCAGCACTTCGGGCAGGTCGGGGTAGGGATTGGCCAGCGCCTCGTCATAGTTGGCGGCATTGGGCGCATCCGCATTGGCATTGCGGCCGGGACGCAACTTCGTGATGCCGAGCTGGCTGCGCATGTCCTGATGGTCCTGCTCGGTGCTCCAGCCCGATGCCGGGCCGGCGGGCGGCTGTTCCGCGCCGATGAGCAGTCCCGCCGCCAACAGCAATCCCATGCCTGCCGCGCCGATGTTCCTTGAGCGATGCGTCATGTTTCCCCCTTCCTTGAGCGGCCGGCTATGCGCCCGGCGTTCAGCCGCGGGCGCGCTGCAACGCCGCTGCCAGATCCCTGCGCAGATCTTCCACTGACTCGATGCCGATGGACAAGCGCAGCAGGCCATCCACCAGGCCCGCTGCAGCGCGCTCCTCGGGCGCCATCGCGGCATGGGTCATCGAGCCGGGATGTGCGACCAGGCTTTCGACGCCGCCGAGGGATTCGGCCAGGGAGAAGAATTCCAGCCCGTCGACGAAGCGGCGCACGCCATTCTCGCCGCCTTCGATCTCGATGGTGACGATGGCACCGAAGCCGCTCTGCTGGCGCCTGGCAATGTCGTGGCCCGGATGGTCGGGAAGCCCCGGGTAATACACCTTGCGCACGCCCGGCTGCTGCGAGAGCCAGCTCGCCAGCTCGCCGGCATTGCGCCCGTGCACCGCCAGCCGCGCCTCCAGCGTGCGCAGGCCACGCAGCGTGAGGAAGCTGTCGAAGGCGCTGGCCGTGAGCCCCATGGCATTGGCCCACCACGCAAGCTGCTCGTGCAGCGCGGCGGTCTTTGCCACCACCGCGCGCGGAAATTCAAACGCCCTTGCCTGCTCGGTGCGTGCTTGGTCCGTTTTGCCTTAGTTCGTGGAACGGGCCTTATGTTGGGACCGGGCTTGCCGTCACCGCCCTGAACCCCGCCAGAGTTCCGGCCAGGAACGCGCCCGGACGCCCACCCTGCCCTTCATTCCCGGTGCTTCCCGGCTTGCCTGCCCGGGAACCGCCTTCACCTGGCACCGGCCGCAAGGCCGGCATGCACCATCCCGTCCGCTCGGACCGCTGGCCGGCCGAATCCCCGCACCTTCGAATTCAAAGCAGGCTCGCCTGCCCCGGCGGTGCCCGCACGCCAAGCGGCAGTTCGCACTGGTACTGATCCGGCGCGCTCTTCTCCAGATGCGC
>QGUX01000105.1 GCA_003242275.1 Pseudomonadota bacterium
GCGGGCGTCGCCGGGCCGGGCGGCGCCTGCCGGCGGAGCGTGGCGCAGGGGGCGGCCGAGGTGGACCGGCGGGCGGGCGCGGTGCTGGCGCAGTCCTCCGCCGGGCCCGCGCCGGATGGCACCAGCGGCGAGCCGCCGCCGCGTCCGGTGCTGGTCGCCGCCGGTGGCGACGGCACCATCAACCTGCTGGCCGGGCTGGCACTCGAGGCCGGCGTGACCTTCGGCCTGATCCCGCTGGGCACCTTCAACTACCTCGCGCGCGACCTCGGCATTCCGCTCGGGCCACGCGCCGCGGCGGCTGCGCTGGCCACCGGCGTGCGCCGCCGCATCCACGTGGGCCGGGTCAACGGCCATGTCTTCCTGAACAACGCCAGCTTCGGCCTGTATCGCCAGCTCCTGGAGGAGCGCGAGGCGTTCAAGCAGCGCTTCGGGCGCTACCGGATCGTGGCGGCGCTGGCGGCACTGGTGACGGTGGCGCGCTTCAGCAAGGTGTACACGCTGCGCCTCGACGTCGACGGCAGCCCGGCGGCGATCCGCACGCCGATGCTGTTCTTCGGCCTGAATTCGCTGCAGTTCGAGAACCTGGGCATGGACGCGGCGCGCTGCACGCGGGCCGGCATGATGGCGGTGGTGTCATTGCAGCCGGGTGGCCGCTGGGCGCTGCTGAAGCTGGCGCTGCGTGGCGCGCTGCACCGGCTGCGCGACTCGGCGGACCTGCGCACGTACTGCGCCCTGGAGGCGCAGGTGCTGCTGCCGGGCCGCCGGCGCATGCGCGTGGCGGTGGACGGCGAGAGCGTGGAATGCCGGCTGCCGCTGCGATTCGAGGTGCTGCGCGAGGCGCTGGAGGTGGTGGTGCCGCGCGAGCCGGAGGAACGCCGGTGAGCGGGCCGTTCAGCCTGCGCATCGCGCATCTCTCCGATACGCACTTCGGCACCGAGGTGGCGCCGGTGCGCGATGCGCTCCTGGAAGAGCTTCGCGCCGATGCGCCGGACCTGCTGGTGGTGACCGGCGACATCACGCAGCGGGCGCGCCGGGCGCAGTTCGCCAGGGCGCGGAGCTTCCTCGAGGCGCTGGGACCGGTGCCGCGCGTGTGCCTGCCGGGCAACCATGACCTGCCGCTGTTCGACCTGTTCACGCGCTTCACGCGACCCTACGCGCGCTTCCGGCGCTACATCTCTCCCGGGCTCGAACCCGAGTACGTGGATGACCGTGTGGCGCTGCTGTGCGTGGATGCCACCAGCCCGTACCGCCACAAGGACGGCGCGCTGCCGCCGCCGAAGGTGGCGCTGTTCGCCTCGCGCCTGGCCCGGCTCACGCAGCCCTTCCGCATCCTGGCCACGCACCAGCCGCTGGCCTCGGCGACCGAGGCCGACCGACGCAACGTGGCGCATGGCGCGCACCTCGCGCTGGAGCGGTGGATCGGCGCCGGCGCCGACCTCTTCCTCGGCGGCCACATCCACCTGCCGTACTGCCTGCCGGTGCGCGCGCAAGAGGGCCAGCGTGCGGCCGTGCTGCTGCAGGCGGGCACCGCGGTCTCGCGTCGCACGCGCAGGGGCGTGCCGAACTCCTACAATGTGATCCACCTCGGGCAGGAGTCGGGATGGCGGCGCATGCGCATCGAGCGGCGCGATTTCGACGCCGGGGCGCGGCGCTTCCTGCCCCGCCACCGCCACCTGGCGATGGCCCCGTTGCGCGAGGAGGGCCGGGGTGGTGATGGGGCGGGCTGGAACGTGGTGGCGGAGGAGCATGCTTGAAGGCACGTGGCCGTTGGGTTGAGCGCAGGGGGCGCGTGCCTTGAGTTCACTCCATGAGCTGGAACGGGACATCCTGCGGTCGCTGCGCGAGCCCGCGGATCCCGCCGATCCGGTCGGCCCGCCGTGGCTGGAGGACTTCGCGGTCGACCTCACCACCCTGGGGGGCCACGCGGTGCTGACGCTGCTGGTGCTGAACGTCACCATCTGCCTGCTGCTGGTGCGCCGCCGCGCCGCCGCGCTGCTGCTGCTCGGCGGCACGGCCGGCGCCATGGTCATCAACCAGCTGGCCAAGGCCGGCTTCGGCCGCGCGCGGCCCGAGGTGGTGCCGCATCTCGTGGAGGTCTCCACGCCGAGCTTCCCCAGTGGCCACGCGCTGCTCTCGTGCAGCATCTACCTGATCCTCGCCGCGCTGCTGGCGCACCAGGTGCCGGCCGTCAGGCGCTACGTCATGGGACTGGCCATCTGCCTCGTGGCGCTGATCGGCATGAGCCGCGTCTACCTGGGCGTGCACTGGCCCACCGACGTGCTGGCGGGCTGGGCGCTGGGCGCGCTCTGGGCCCGGCTCGTGTGGCTGATCGGGCGCGGCCACCTTGCTGACCATGGGCACTGAAGCCATGAGCGAAGCACCGCACGGACCCGCCGTTCCCGCCCGCCGTCCCATCGCCGGGGACGCCTGAAGCGACCGCGGCGCGGCGTTCAGGCCCCGAACAGCTGCACGAATTCGCGGTGGACGCGCAGCGGGTCATCCGGCTGCCGCGCGGATTTCTCCAGCTGCGCCTGCTGGTAGCCGCTGCGCAGGCCGGTGACTTCCACCTGCCGGCCCTCCACGCGGAAGTCCGCGCGCCAGTCCTGCACCGCCAGCGTCATCAGCCCGTCCCGCCCGCGGCGGATGCGCCGGTAGGGGTGCGGCTGCGGGCCGAGCTTGAGCGTGGCGATGATGCGCTCGCGCAGCGGCAGCGGGATGCGTCCCGCAAGCCACGCCAGCCGCGCCTCGGCCGCCGCGCTGAAGCCCACTTCCCACGACGGTCGCGGATCCGGGGCCAGCCAGCCGCTTCCGGAGCCCGGGAACGCGTCCGCGTAGGCCACGTAGGGCTTGATGTCGAGCACCGGGGTGCCGTCGAGCAGGTCCACGTCGCGCACGTACAGCTTCAGTCCCTCGATGCGCTCGAGCCGCAGCGCCGACAGGCCGAGCGGGTTCGGGCGGTGCGGCGAGCGCGTGGCCAGCACGCCCTTGCGGCCGGAGGTGGAGCGCGGCGGCAGCACCTTGGGCCGCCAGCCCTGGTTCCTGTGGAACCAGAAGATCACCCAGATGCGCTCCCAGCCCGCGAGGTCCTCGATGGCATGCTCGAGGTTCATGCCGGGCAGCAGCTCGATCACGCCCAGGGCATCGCAGGCCGCGGCCGGCTGCCGCGGGGCCTCCACCTTCTCCGCCCAGGCGGTACGCAGGTAGCCGATGGGGCGGAGCGTCAGCGTGTCGCCGGCGGACAATGCGGTCCTAGCGGGAGGCCAGCCGCCGCGTGGCCTGGCGGAACAGTTCCACGGCCGGCTGCGCGGCCAGGCGTTGCGCGCGCGGGCCGATCAGCAGCACCAGCGAGGTGCTCGGCAGCTGGGGCCCGATCTTGACAATGCGCCCGTCCTCCAGCCCGCTGGCGGCGAAGTGGTCGAACAGCACCGCGATGCCATGGCCCTCCAGGCACATGTTGGCGATCACGTCGGGGAACTGCGAGCGCGCGATGATGTTCCTCGGCTCGATGCCCGCCTCCTTCAGGATGCGCCACATGAAACGCGTGGGCCTGAACTCGTCCGGCGGCATGATCCACGGCAGGTCGGCCAGCTTCACGCCGGGCCGCGCCCCGCGCCGGGCCAGCGCCGGCGAGCAGTAGATGGACACGGCGACGGTGTTCACGACCTCGGACTGCAGCCGCTCGTCGATGACGAAATCGCCGGTGAACACCGCGAGGTCGACCTCGCCGGCCAGCACCATCGGCGCCGCGCCGCGCGTGGGATGCAGCGGCACGAAGTCCAGCTGGATGTTCGGGTGCTGCTCGCAGAAGGTGGGCAGCCGCGGGCGGATGTAGGCGTCCAGCAGCAGCGGCGTCGCCGTCACGGCCAGGCGGATGGCGCGCGGCCCGCGGGTATTGCGGGTCTGCTGCTCCATCTCCTGGCGGCCGAGGACCAGTTCCTTCGCCTTTTCAAGGAAAATGCGCCCTTCGTCCGACAGGGTGGGCGGGGAACCGCGCCGGCGCTCGAACAGGTTGTGGCCCAAGTGTCCCTCGAGCGCGCGGATCTGGTTGCTGATCGATGGCTGGCTCACGCCCAGCCGTTCGGCCGTCCGGCGGAAATTGCAATCGCCCGCCGCAGCCACGAAGATCTCGAGCTGACGGAACGTGATCGACATAGGTCTAGGCGGGTGGAAGTCCCATAGCCTGGCTGCGTCCCTGCTGTGATGCCGGTGTCGGCGCGGTCGTGCCGCCGAAGTTAGTATAAGCGACGCGTGATACGTCGGCGGCGGTAATAACGTCTGCGTTATGTTAGGGGGACCCAACGCCATGGAAGGCCAGAACACCGGCAGCGGCAGCGCGCCAGGGACCTCGCCTGCGCCGGACCATGTGATGAACCTGCTGCGCGGCCGTGGCGGCGCGGTGACGCTGGTCGCCGCCTTCGCGGTGCTGCACGCGCTGCTGCTGCAGCTCGGCTACGCGCTGAAGGTCAATCCCGTCGACCCGGCGCTGATGTGGCCGTCGGCGGGACTGGCGCTGGCGGCGCTGTGGGTGTCCCCGCGCCGCTACTGGCCGGCGATCCTCGTCGTGCAGTACCTCGTGGAGATCGGCACGGCGGCGCTGTGGATGAGCTCCTGGCGGTTCGGCCTGGTCTCGCTGTACACGCTGGCGAACATGGCCGGTGCGGTGGTGGGCGCCACCCTGGCCGGCCTGGGCTGGCGCGGCATGGTGTTCCTGCGTGCGCGGGAAATCGTCTGGTTCGTGGTGGTGACCACCATCGGGGCCGCGGTCAGCGCCACCATTGCGCTGCCGGTGCACCTGGCGACGCTGGGCGAGCGTGCCGCCAACGTGCGGATCACCGAACTGTGGCAGATCTGGGCCGCGGGGCAGTGGGCCGGCATCATCATCGTGGCGCCGGTGGTCGCCTCGTGGCTGAGCCCGCTGCGCCGCCACTACCCGGAGCTGCGCCTGCGCTCGCGCGCCGAACTGCTGGCGCTGGCGCTGGCGCTGGCGGTGGCCTGCGCCATCGGCTGGGTGGAGCCGGAGCGGGCCCGCTCGCTGCTGCAGCTTCCCACCACCATCGTGCTGATGATGATCGTGATCGTGATGCGCCTGCCGCCGCGGTGGGTGATCACGCTGTTCTCCCTGGCCGCCGTGGCGATGGCCCTGATCACCGAGCGCGGCGGCGGGCCCATGCCGGCGGAGATGGCCATCGCCGGCATCGGTCAGCTGCAGATCTTCCTGGTCTCGCTGGGCCTGTCGGTGTTCGTGCTGTCGGTGACCCTGGCCGAGCGCAGCATCACGGCACGGCGGCTGCGCGAGAGCGAGCAGCGCTACCGCAACTTCGTCGAGCTCTCCACCGAGGCCATGTGGCGCATCGAACTGGCCGAACCCATGCCGGTGGATCTGGCGGTGGAAGAGCAGGTGGCCTGGCTGCGCGGCAAGGCGCGCATCGCCGAGTTCAGCCGCTCCTACGAGATGCTGGATGCGCGCGCGGCCGGCGCCCGGGACGCGCGCGGCGCCGGCCAGCCGGCCGGAAGGGAGGCGCTGCCCTGGGATCCGTCGGTGCCCTGGGTGGCTGCGTTCGAGGCGCAGCTCGCGCAGGCGGCGCGGCAGGGATTCGAGCTCGACGGCCTGCGCTTCAGCGTGGACGCGCAGGGCCGCCGGCACGCCTTCGTCGCGGCCTTCAACGGCGTGGTGGCCGACGGGAAACTGCAGCGCATCTGGGGCGTGGCGCGCGACATCACCGAACTGACCGAACTGAACGCCAGCCTGCTGCGCGAGCGCGAGCGGCTGAAGTCCTATGCGCGGCAGATCGTCACCGCCGAGGAGAAGGCGCGGCGCGCCACCGCGGTGGACCTGCACGACGGCATCGGCCAGTCGCTGGTCGGCATGGCGATGACGCTGGACGTGGCGCGCCAGCACGCCAGTCCCGAGGTGAAGCTGCTGGTCGAGGAAGTGCGCTCGAAGCTGTTCGAGGTGCAGGAGAAGACGCGCAGCATGATCTCGGACCTCTCCCCGCCGGGCCTGTACGAGCTGGGGCTGAAGGCCGCGCTGCAGTGGCTGGCGGTGTACGTGCGCAGCCACGACCGCCTGCAGGTGGACATGGACGTGGAGCTGCGCGAGGAGGCCGTGCCGCTGGACACGCGCGTGCTGGTGTTCAAGCTGGTGCGCGAGCTGCTGCGCAACGTGGTCAAGCACGCCGGCGTCTCCACCGCGCGCGTGCGCGTGCGCGGCGACACGCAGGTGCTGCACGTGCAGGTGGCCGACGAGGGCAAGGGCTTCGAATGGCAGCTCGACATGTTCGGTTCGCCCAAGGGCGGCTTCGGCCTGTGGAGCATCGCCGACCGCGTCAGCGAGGCCGGCGGCGAGTTCAACGTGGATACCGCGCCGGGCCGCGGCGCGCGCTTCGACCTGAAGATCCCGCTGGGAAGCGGCGCCGGCCAGATGGATGAACGGCGCCTGATGGCCGGCGCCGGACGCCGCGCATAAAAAAACCCCGCCGGTTGGCGGGGTCATTCGAGCTTCGCGGGCGTCCCTAGATCAATCAATACTGCATGGACCTAAAAAACTCGCCGGCTGGTGCGCTGGACCCGAAGGTCCGGCTGAATCGACGGTCAGCCGGGGCGTGCTCGCCCGCCTGTCGCACCGCAACGTGCCCAACAAAGGGGGCCGTTGCATACCGTGCCCTACATGATCGCCTGGGCTTCTTTTGTGACTCCGGCCCAACAAGGGGCCGAAACCTTAAGAATTCCAGAGAGTTAGACGCTGCGAATTACGCGACGACCAACTCTTGGGGTCGAGTGTAGCGCGAACGTTGTTGCAAATAAACTGTCGCCATCACAAAACAGCGACCGAAAGTCGCTGGTGACCAACAGGTGCAAGGGGAAGAGGGGCGCAGGACGCCCCCCGGGAGGGCGTCAGGCGGCCAGGGCCGTGCGCAGGCGTTTCATCGCCGCCACTTCGATCTGGCGGATGCGCTCGGCGGAGACGCCGTACTCGGCGGCCAGTTCATGCAGCGTGGCCTTGTCGTCGGCCAGCCAGCGGCGCTTGAGGATGTCCTGGCTGCGCGAGTCGAGGCGGGTGATGGCCTCGCCCAGGCGCTCGCGCTGGTCCTGGTCCCATTCCTCGGCCTCCACCTGCACGGCGGGGTCGGAGCCGGGCGCCGGCAGGTACTGCGCCGGGCCGTACTGGCCGTCCTCGTCGTCGGCATCGGGCGAGGGGTCGAAGGACATGTCGCGCGCGGCCAGGCGCTTCTCCATCTCGGTGACCTCGGCGGGCGTGACGCCCAGGTCGCGCGCCACCGCGGCGGTCTCCTCGTGGGTGAGCCAGCCGAGGTTGGCCTTCATCCTGCGCAGGTTGAAGAACAGCTTGCGCTGCGCCTTGGTGGTGGCCACCTTGACCATGCGCCAGTTGCGCAGCACGTAATCGTGGATCTCGGCGCGGATCCAGTGCACGGCAAAGGACACCAGGCGCACGCCCAGGGCCGGGTCGAAGCGCTTGACGGCCTTCATCAGGCCGACGTTGCCCTCCTGCACGATGTCGCCCATGGGCAGGCCGTAGCCGGCGTAGCCGCGGGCGATGTGCAGCACGAAGCGCAGGTGCGAGAGCACCAGCTTGCGGGCGGCCTCCAGGTCGTTGTCACGGCGGAAGCGCGTGGCGAGCTCCAGCTCCTCCTCGCGGCTCAGCACGGGGATGCGGCTCACCCGTTCGGCATAGGCCTCGAAACTGCCCAGCGGACCGGCCAGCAGGGCGTCCGGGCGGGCAGCCAGCACGTTCGTCGCAGCAGTCACGATAGGGAACCTCCTTGCCTGGACCAGGACCGATGTTAGCACTCGGGTAATTAGAGTGCTAACGGCCTCCCCGGTTCCCCGGGGTGGAGGAAATAAAATTCGTGAAATCAGTCGCTTGGGTCAGGCCCTGGGCTCGATCCGGGCCAGGTGCCGGCCGGTGGCCAGCCCCGCCCCGAGAAGGCCCAGCAGGGCTCCGGCGCCGAGCAGGATGCCCACCTCGCGCACCGTCGGGGTCAGCAGCCGGAAGTCGCTGCCGTAGGTGGCGGCGAGGCGGGACACCGGGGCATTCAGCAGTGCCAGCCCCAGCTCCACCAGCAGCGCCGCGACCATCCCGCCCATCAGGCCGTAGAGCAGGCCGGTGTACAGGAAGGGGCGGCGCACGAAGGCATTGCTGCCGCCCACCAGCTTGGTGACCTCGATCTCGTCGCGGCGGTTGTAGATCTCCAGCCGCACGGTATTGCCGATGACGGCCAGAACGCCGAGGCCGAGCAGCACGGCCGCACCCTTCACCAGGCCGCGCAGCAGGTCGAGGATGGCGTTCAGGCGCTGCACCCACACGCTGTCCACCTGCACCAGCTCCACCTCGGGCCAGGCGGCGATGTACTCGCGCAGGGCTTCCATCTGCGCGGGCGAGGTGGCGCCCGCCTCGGGCCGCACCTCCAGCGCATGCGGCAGGGGGTTGCGCCCGAGCGCGTCCAGCGCCTCGCCGAAGCCGCTCTTCTCGCGGAAGGCGGCCAGCGCCTCATCGGCGGTGATCAGCGTGACGCTGGCCACGCCGCTGCGCTGGCGCAGCGAGTCGGCGAGCTGGCGGGCCTTCTCCACCGGCACGTCGCGCCTGAAGAACACCGACACGTCCACTGCGCTGGAGAAATCGCCGGTGGCCTCGCGCACGCTGACGATGGCCAGCCCCAGCGCGGCGGGCAGGGTGAGCGCGATGGCGATCACCAGCACGGTGAAGGCGGTGGACAGCGGCGAGCGCACCAGCCGCCCGGTGGCGAACAGGGCGGACTGCACGTGGCGCGTGAGCCAGCGGGTCATCGCCTTGCCTCGATGTGCGGCAGGTCGAGCGGCCCGGGCGCCTGCGGCATCACGCCGGGCAGCGCGGCGGCCGGCGGCGGCGGGGCATGGACCTTGCCCGCATCCACCACGATCTCGCGCAGGCCCCAGGCCTTGACGATGTCCAGGTCGTGCGTGGCGATCACCACGGTGACGCCCACCTCGTTGAAGCGGCGGAACAGCGCCATGATCTCCAGCGACAGCGCGGGGTCGAGATTGCCGGTGGGCTCGTCGGCGATCAGCAGCTTCGGCTTGCCGACCACGGCGCGGGCGATGCCCACGCGCTGCTGCTCGCCCACCGACAGCTCCAGCGGCAGCGCGGCGGCGCGGTCGAGCAGCCCCACCTGGTCGAGCGCGGCGCGCGCGCGGCGGTCGATCTCCTTCAGGGAATAGCCGGTTTCGGCCGCGTGCAGCGGCAGCGCCACGTTGTCGAAGATGGTCCGCTCGGTGAGCAGGCGGTGGTCCTGGAACACCACACCCAGCTCGCGGCGGAAGGCCGGGATCCTGCGCGCCGACAGCGCCGCGGTGTTGTGGCCGTTGACCAGCACCAGCCCGCGCGTGGGCCGCTCCAGCAGCGCGATGAGCTTCAGGATGGTGCTCTTGCCGGCGCCGGAGCGCCCGGTGAGGAACACCATCTCGCCGGTGCCGACCTCGAAGCTCGCCGCGCTCAGCGCCTCGCGGCCGTTGGGATAGCGCTTGCTCGCCCGGTCGAAGCGGATCATCCGGCTACTTTACACCGGGGCCGGTGCCCAGCAGCGCATCGACGAAGGCTTCGGCATTGAATTCGCCGAAATCGCCGGGCTGCTCGCCGATGCCGATGAAGCGGATGGGCAGCTTCATCTCGCGCGCGATGGCCACTACGATGCCGCCGCGCGCCGTGCCGTCGAGCTTGGTCAGCACCAGGCCGGTGACGCCCACGGCGGCATGGAATTCGCGCGCCTGGGCGAGCGCGTTCTGGCCCTGGTTGGCGTCGAGCACCAGCAGCACCTCGTCCGGCGCCCTGGGATCGACGCGACTCATCACGCGGCGGACCTTCTTGAGCTCCTCCATCAGGTGCGACTGGCTGTGCAGGCGGCCGGCGGTGTCGGCGATCAGCACGTCGAAGCCGCGGGCCTGCGCCGAGCGCAGCGCGTCGAACACCACCGCGCCCGGGTCGGCGCCGCTGGCCTGCTGCACGATCTCCGCGCCGCTGCGCCCGGCCCAGATGTCGAGCTGCTCGGCGGCCGCGGCCCGGAAGGTGTCGCCGGCGGCCAGCAGCACGCGCAGGCCGTCCTGCGTGAGACGCAGCGCCAGCTTGCCGATGGAGGTGGTCTTGCCCGAGCCGTTCACGCCCACGACCATGATGGTGTAGGGCTTGCGCGAGCGGTCGATGGCAAGCGGCACGGCGCAGGGCGTGAGGATGGCCAGCAGCTCGGCGCGCAGCGCAGCCATCAGCGCGGCCTCGTCCGCCAGCTCGCGCCGTGCCACGCTGGCGCGCAGCTTCTCCAGGATCGCCGTGGTGGCGGCCAGGCCGATGTCGGCGCCGATCAGCCGCGCCTCCAGTTCATCCAGCAGCTCGGCATCGATCTGCCGGCCGCGGAACAGGCCGGTGAAGTCATCGGCCAGGCGCGCGGCGCTGCGCGCGAGCTTCTCGCGCATGCGGCTGAAGAAACCCTGGTTTTCGCCCATGCTGGTCGCCTGATCGGCCGGAAGGAAGCGGCGCATTGTAATAGGCTTCACGGCATGAAACGTTCCCGCGGCGAACTGCGCATCATCGCCGGCGCCCTGCGCGGCCGCCGCTGGTCCGTGCCCGACGTGGAGGGCCTCAGGCCCACGCCCGACCGCGTGCGCGAGACCCTGTTCAACTGGCTCGCGCCGCACCTCGCCGGCCGGCGCGTGCTCGACCTGTTCGCCGGCAGCGGCGCGCTCGGCTTCGAGGCGCTCTCGCGCGGTGCGGCCAGCGCCACGCTGGTGGAG
>QGUX01000337.1 GCA_003242275.1 Pseudomonadota bacterium
CGTGCCAGCGCTTACTCTGCGCTTGTGGGGTCGCGGGTGCGGTGGGGCCGGGCTGGGCCGCCCCGGGGGGGGGCCCGGGGTCGGCGCCGGCGGTTTCAGGGACGCCCTGCGCGCGATGCCGCCGACGCCTGGTGCCGCGTCCCGCATCGATGCCCTGCTGGTGCCGGCGCCCGACGGGCTGGGGCCCTCGCGCCAGTACTGGCAACGCGTCGAGGAGGAATGGATCCAGCCGGCGCTGGCCGCCTTCGAGGCGGGCGAGATCGCGGGCCTGCGCCTGCAGCTCGGCCGCGCCGCCTGGCAGTTGCCGCGGCGCGGGCTGCTGGGCTGGCTGCGGCGTGAGCGCCGCGCGTGGTGGCAGGTGGCGGGCGAGGTGGCGGCTTGAGCCGGAGGATCCGCCGCGTGATGGCGCGTCCGCTGCCCGAGGGGCTGGTGCTGCCCAACGGCCTGCCGCCGCTGCTCAGGCGCATCTATGCCGCGCGGCGCGTGCGCGACGCGGCCGAGCTTGCCACCACGCTGGGCGCAATGCTGCCCGTGGGCACGCTCGAGCACGTGGGCGAGGCCGCCGCGCTGCTGTTGCGGCACCGGCACGGTCGCGTGCTGGTGGTGGGCGACTTCGACGCCGACGGCGCCACCAGCACCGCGCTGATGATGCACGCGCTCACCTCGTGGGGCTTCGCGGCGGTGGACTTCCTCGTGCCCGACCGCTTCCGCCTGGGCTATGGCCTCACGCCCGGCCTGGTGGAGGAGGCGCGCCGTCGCGCCCCGCACCTCATCGTCACCGTGGACAATGGCATCTGCTGCTTCGACGGCGTGGCGGCAGCGCGCGCCGCCGGCATCGACGTGCTGGTGACCGACCATCACCTGCCGTCCGACAGGCTTCCCGGGGCAACGGTGATCGTGAATCCCAACCTCGCCGGCAGCCGGTTCGGCAGTCGTGCGCTGGCCGGCGTGGGCGTGGCGTTCTACGTGCTCGCGGCCCTGCAGAAGCTGATGCAGGAGCAGGGGCTGCTGCCGGCGGGTGCGCCGCCGGTGACGCAGTGGCTGGACCTGGTGGCGCTGGGCACGGTGGCCGACGTGGTGCCGCTGGATGCGAACAACCGCGTGCTGGTGGCCCAGGGCATCAGGCGCATGCGCGCCGGCCGCTGCCTGCCCGGCATTGCGGCGCTGGCGGAGGTGTCGCGGCGCGAACTCGCCGCCATCGTCGCCTCCGACCTGGGCTTCTCCATCGGGCCGCGCCTGAACGCCGCCGGCCGCCTGGATGACATGAGCATCGGCATCCGCTGCCTGCTGGCGGCCGACATGGCCACCGCACGCCGGCTCGCCACGCAGCTGGAGGAACTCAACCGCGAGCGGCGGCGCATCGAGGGCGACATGCAGGAGCAGGCGCTGGCGGCGGTGCGGGGACTGGGGGAATGGCAGGAGGGCGACCGGCACGCCGGCCTGACGCTGTTCGACGAGTCCTGGCACCAGGGCGTGGTCGGCCTGGTCGCCAGCCGCATCCGCGAGCGCACGGGACGCCCGGTGGTGGCCTTCGCCCGCTGCGAGGACGGTGAACTGCGCGGCTCGGCCCGTTCCATCCCCGGGGTGCACGTGCGCGACGTGCTCGAATCGGTGTCCTCGCGCAACCCGGGGCTGATTCCCCGCTTCGGCGGCCACGCGATGGCCGCGGGACTGTCCCTGCGGCGCGACGACCTCGACCACTTCGCGCGCGCCTTCGACGCCGCCGTGGCCGAGTGGCTGCGGCAGGTCGAACCCGACGACGTGGTGTGGACCGACGGCGAGCTCGGCGAGTCCGAGATCTGCCTCGCCACCGCCGAGCTGCTGCGCGAGGCAGGTCCCTGGGGGCAGGCCTTTCCCGAGCCGAGCTTCCACGGCGAGTTCGAGATCGAGTCCCCGCGCGTGGTGGGCGAGAAGCACGTGAAGTGCTGGCTGCGCCCGGTGGGTTCGCGCATGCGCTTCGACGCCATTGCCTTCAACCTGCTCGACGGGGACACCTGGCGCGAGCCGCCCACGGGGCGCGCGCGGCTGGCCTACCGGCTCGACATCAACCACTGGCAGGGCGAGCGGCGCCTGCAGCTGCTGATCGAGCACCTTGAAATGCCGTAGAATCCCGCGCCTTTCCCCAGACATCTCCCACTGGACGCTCATGCCTGTCGAGACCGGACTGCTGAAGAAGAACCTGCGTGACCTGGCCGATCGCGCCGCCTCGTTACGGGGGTTTCTTTGACTACGACGCCAAGAAGGAGCGCCTGGAGGAGGTCATCCGTGAACTGGAGGTGCCCGAGGTCTGGAACCAGCCCGATCGGGCGCAGGAGCTGGGCAGGGAACGCGCGCGCCTGAGCGCCGATCTCGCGCAGCTGGACGACACCCATGCCGCGCTGGCCAATGCCGCCGAGCTGCTGGAGCTGGCCGAGGCCGAGGATGATGCCGGCGCCATCGCCGACATCGAGCGCGAGCTGCCGCAGCTCGAGCAGCGCGTGCGCGAGCTGGAGTTCCGCCGCATGTTCCGCGGCGAGATGGACCCGCGCAGCGCCTACCTGGACATCCAGGCCGGCGCCGGCGGCACCGAGGCGCAGGACTGGGCGCAGATGCTGATGCGCATGTACCTGCGCTGGGGCGCGCGCCGCGGCTTCAAGACCAAGGGCCCCGAGGCAAACAAGGGCA
>QGUX01000106.1 GCA_003242275.1 Pseudomonadota bacterium
TTCGGGGGGTTCCGGGGGCTGGGGGTGGGCCGGCGCGGGCTGTACCGTCTTGAGGCAGCGTCCCAGCCGATGCGGGAGGCCTCGTGCAAGTGACTGATCCGACAGGGGTTTTGTACCCTTGAAAAATCCCCGTCCGGTCTAAAATAAGGAATCTGGAATCACCCCGATCCGAGGATCCACGACACCCCCATGAAACGCGTCCTGCTGCTGATCGCAACCAACATCGCCGTCCTGCTCGTGCTGTCCGTGGTCGTGCGCCTGCTCGGCCTCGACCAGTACCTGTACGCGCGGGGAGGCAACCTGACGGGCCTCCTGGCCTTTGCCGCGGTGATCGGCTTCGGCGGCTCGTTCATCTCGCTGGCCATGTCCAAGTGGGTGGCCAAGAGTTCCATGGGCGTGCGCGTGATCGAGACGCCCACCAGCGAGGTGGAGCGCTGGCTGGTGAACACCGTGCGCGCGCACGCCGAGCAGGTGGGCATCGGCATGCCCGAGGTCGGCATCTTCGACTCCCCTGAACCCAATGCCTTCGCCACCGGCGCCCGGCGCGATGCCGCGCTGGTCGCGGTGAGCACCGGCCTGCTGCAGCGGATGAACCGCCAGGAGGTCGAGGCCGTGCTCGGCCACGAGGTGGCGCACGTGGCCAACGGCGACATGGTGACGCTGACGCTGATCCAGGGCGTGGTGAACACCTTCGTGATCTTCCTGTCGCGCGTCATCGGCGGGGCCATCGACAGGCTGGTCTTCCGCAGCGAGAACGGCCACGGTGCCGGCTACTTCATCTCGGTGCTGGTGGCGCAGCTGGTGCTGGGCATCCTCGCCAGCATGATCGTGATGGCTTTCTCCCGTTACCGCGAGTTCCGCGCGGATGCGGGCGGCGCGCGCCTGGCCGGGCGGCAGAACATGATCAGCGCGCTGGAGGCGCTGCGGCGCTCGCAGGACCAGTCGCAGGGCCTGCCGGAAGCCATGCGGGCCTTCGGCATCAACGGCGGCCGCCGCGGTGGTTTCGCCCGCCTGTTCATGAGCCACCCGCCGCTGGAGGAGCGCATCGAGGCGCTGCAGAAGGCAGTCTGATCCGCGCCCACAACTGACGAAAGGCCGCGCCGGCGAAAACCGGCGCGGCCTTTTTCATGCGCGAACCTGCAGGCGGAGCCCGGCGACTTCGTGGCGCCGGACGGGAACTTACTCGTCGTTGGACGGCCGGAATTCGACTCCCAGCGACCGCAGCTTGCGGTACAGGTGGGTGCGCTCCATGCCCACGCGCTTGGCGAGCTGCCCCACCTTGCCGTTGCACAGCAGCAGCTGCTGCTGGAGGTAGGCACGCTCGAACTGCTCGCGCGCCTCGCGCAGCGGCAGGGCCAGGAGATCCTGCTTCACCAGCGGCTCGTTGGGCGGCGCATGCGCGGCCAGCTCGCTCTCGATCTCCTCGAGCGCGATCTCCTCCGGGCCGCCGCGCGCCAGCATGCGGCGCACCAGGCTGCGCAGCTCGCGCAGGTTGCCCGGCCAGGGGTAGTTGCGCAGGCGGTTCTGCGCGGCCACCGAGAAGCGCCGCAGCGGCAGCTTTTCGGCATCGGCGATGCGCTCGCCGTAGAAGCGCAGCAGGTCGGGCACGTCCTCGGCGTACTCGCGCAGCGGCGGCACGCGCACCAGCACGCCCGACAGGTGCGCCAGCAGGTCGCGGCGCAGGCCCTGCTCGCTGCCGGCGCGCAGCTCGATGCCGGGCTGGGCGGTGGCGATCAGGCGGGCGTTGAAGGGCACGCCCTGCCCCGCGTCCGCGCCGGCGCGGTGGAAGCGGCCGGTCTCGATCACGCCCAGCAGCAGGCGCTGCACGCGCGGGGCGAGGTCCTCCACTTCCTGGATGTACAGCGTGCCGCCCAGGGCGTGGTCGAGCAGGCCGGGCGTGACCTCGCCCGAGGGCGAGACCGAGCCGAACAGGAAGCGCTCGGCCGAATCCTCGGGCACGGCGCTGGCGACCAGGCTGACGAAGCCGCGCTGCGCGCGCGGGCCGGATTCGTGGGTGAAGCGCGCCAGTGCCTCGCGGCCGCTGCCCGGCTCGCCCACCAGCAGCAGCGAGGCGTTCAGCGCCGCCACGCGGGTGAGCTCCTCGCGCAGCTGCTGCGCCACGCGGCTCTTGCCGAAGGTGGCCAGCAGCGGCTGCAGCTGCGGCCGGCCGGCGATGCGGCGGCGCTTGCCGGCATCCAGCGCGCGCTCCACGGTGCGCAGCAGCTTGGCCAGCGACAGCGGCTTCTCGACGAAATCGAAGGCGCCCAGGCGCGTGGCCTCGACCGCGGTCTCCACCGTGCCATGGCCCGACATCATCACCACCGGGCAGTCCTCGGTGGCCGAAGTGGACCATTCACGCAGCAGGGTGATGCCGTCGGTGTCGGGCATCCAGATGTCCAGCAGCACCAGGTCGGGAGTGGCGCGGGCGCGCGAGGCGCGGGCCTGGCCCGCGTTGGCAGCCACGTCCACTTCGTAGCCCTCGTCGGAGAGGATCTCCTTCAGGAGGACACGGATATCGGCTTCGTCATCGACGACCAGAATCTTGCCGGTGCTCATGCGATCCCTCTTGCGGGCTGCGCCGGCTCATCGCGCGCAGCCAGCGGTAGTACGACGCGCACATACGCGCCACCCTCGGGCCGGTTGTCCGCCTCGATGCTGCCGCCGTGCTCCTCGGCGATCTTCTTGACGATGGCGAGCCCCAGCCCCGTCCCCCTGGGTTTGCCCGTCACGTATGGTTCGAACACACGCGCGAGCATTTCTTTGTCGAATCCATGGCCGTTGTCGGCCACCATGATGACCGCAGACCCGCCCCGGGGTCCAGAGCTGTATTGGGTGGACACCACGATCCGGCCGTCCTCGGCCCCTTCCAGCGCCTCCAGGGCATTGGTTATCAGGTTGTTCAGGACCTGGCGCAGGCGGCCGCGGTCGGCCCGCACCGCGGGCAGCGCCGGGTCCGCCTGTACCTCGATGGCGACACGGGTTTCCGCCCGGTACAGGTCCGCGGCCTCGTTCACCAGCTCATTGAGGTCGACGGCGGCGAGTTTCAACTCCGGCGCCCGCGCGTACTCGCTGAAGGCGTTCACCATGCCTTTCAGGGTCTCGACCTGCTGCACGATGGTGTGCGTGGAACGGTCGAGCAGCTCGGCGTCCTCGCGCTGCAGCTTGCCGGCCAGGCGGCGGCGCAGGCGTTCGGCCGCGAGCTGGATGGGCGTGAGCGGGTTCTTGATCTCGTGCGCGAGGCGCCGCGCCACCTCGCCCCAGGCGGCGTCGCGCTGCGCTTTGAGCATGTGGGTGATGTCGTCGAACACCAGCACGTGGCCGGATTCGGCGCCGTCGGGCTGCACCAGCGGTGCGCAGGCACAGCGCAGCACGTGCTCCTGCGGCAGGTGGAACTCCTCCTGCCAGTCGGCACCGCCGGCATCCAGCAGGCGCGTCACCGACTGCGCGAAGGCGGCCAGGCGCGGCGAGTCATCATCCAGCGCATCCAGCTCGATGCCGAGCCGGAGCTCGATGGGCGTGCCGAGGATGGCATCCGCGGCCGCGTTGGCCAGCACGATGCGCCGCGCGGTATCGATCACGATGACACCGGTGGACAGGCCCGCCAGGATCACCGCCAGGCGCTCGCGCTCGGCCTCCACCAGCATGCGGCTGCGGCGCGCCTCCTCGCTGGCGCGACGCAGCCGCTTGGTCATGTCGTTGAAGGAGTGGACGAGATAGCCCATCTCGTCGCGCGAGGGCAGCGGCAGGCGCGTGCCGAAGTCACCCTTGCCCACCGCGCGCGTGCCCTCGATGAGGTCGTGCACGGGACGGGTCAGGCGCCGCGCCGCGCGCACCGCCAGGTACATGGCCGACAGCATCGCCAGCAGCAGCACCAGCGCCAGCGTGATGCGGAAGTTCATCTTCAGCTGGCCGCTGGAGAGCTGCAGGTTGGCGTAGTCCTTGCGCGCCTCCAGCAGCGCGTTGGCGAGGCCCGCCAGTTCCGTGGGCAGTTCGTAGCGCGCCACCAGGAAGCGCCGCGGCGCACGGGCGCTGGTCTCGGGAATGGGCGCCGCCGCCGACACCAGGTAGCCATCCGCGCCTTCGGGAACCAGGCTGGAGTAGCTGCCGCCGTCGCGCAGCTGGCGCAGCACATCCCCCGGCACGCGCGTGCCGGACTCCTCGCCGGCGCGCGCTGGCACGGCCGCCAGCACGCGCCCGTCGCCGGTGAGCACGATGAGCTCGCGCGCCTCCAGCGTGCGCAGCTCGGCCTCGAGGATGGACGCCAGGCTGCTGCCGGACCGGTTCGCCAGCGCCGCCGCCAGCTCCACCGTGCGCCGCTCCTGCTCATGCTGGCGCTGTTCCAGCGCCAGTCGCGACTGGTTCACGGCCTGCTCCAGCCCGCGCCCCAGGTTCTTGGTGAACCAGCTGTCGATGCCGCGCGACAGGAACGACAGCGCGAACAGGTACACCACCAGAAGCGGCACGATGGCCAGCGAACTGAAGATGATCACCATGCGCGCCGCAAGGCGCGAGCCGGGCACGTGCGCACGGTAGTCGCGCACCAGCACGTACACGCGCCGGAGCAGCAGCGCGAACAGCACCAGCACGCCGATGATGCTGACGACGAGGATCTCATCCTGCCACTTGCCGTACTTGCCGGAGTTCTCGACCGTGCGCGAGAACACGAACAGCACCCCCAGCACCAGCACCGTGCCCACGGCCATCAGCAGATAGCCGCGCCAGCGTTTCAGTGCGGAAGTGTCCATGTGTGCCACTCGGTGCGCCGGCTCCAGTCATCGCCCCACGGCATCAGCGCGCGCAGGCGCGCCGGGCTGCCGCGGCGGTAGGCGGCCCGCACGCGGATGTAATACGAAGCGTTCGACTCGAGCTGCGGCCCGACCACCACCGGCCAGTTCACCACCTGGCCGGCGGCGGCCAGCGCCTCATCCAGCGTGGCGAAGGACTGCTGCTCGCTGTGCTCGCCCTCGCGCAGCACGTAGCGCTGCGTCAGGCCGTTCCAGGTGAGCTCGCGCTCCAGTTCCACGTCCACCACGGTGCTGTCGAACCAGTAGCGGTTTTCCTTCACCACCATGCACTGCAGGTCGAAGTGCACCGAGGCGCCGGCATCCAGCGCCGCCTGCACGCGCGGATCCAGGGGATATTCGATGCGGGCGTTGACCTCGAACACCGCGTCGCGCACGTTGACCCAGGCCGCGCGGACCTTGAAGTCCTCCTCGCCGGCGCGCGCGGCGGCCACCGCGATGAACGGCAGCAGCAGCACGGCAAGAACCGTCCTCGGGCGCATGCGGGCGGCGATCCCCTTCATGATGCGGCCATGTCCCCCCTGACCAGGCAAGCATAGTAGAAGCCATCGGTCAGCGCCGCAGGTCCCCGGGAACGGGGGGTGGTGGGGATGGCGAGGTCCTCTCCCAGGCGGGTGAAGCCGGGATGGCGCCGCAGGAAGCGCTCCACCACGGCGGCGTTCTCGGCCGGCAGGACCGAACAGGTGGCATAGACCAGCCGCCCGCCCGGCTTCAGCAGGGCGGCACAGCGCGACAGCAGCGCCAGCTGCGTGGCGGCGAAACGGTCGATGTCCTCGGGCCGGCGCAGCAGCTTGATGTCGGGATGGCGGCGGATCACCCCGGTGCCCGAACAGGGGGCGTCGAGCAGGATACGGTCGAAGGGCACGCCGTCCCACCAGTCCCCGGCCATGAGGTCGGCCGCCACCAGCCGGGCCTGGTAGCCGAGGCGTGCGAGGTTCTCGCGCACGCGCTCGAGGCGCGCGGCGTCGATGTCCACGACGGTGAGGTCGAGCCGGCCTTCGCAGCGCTCCAGGACGTGGCCGCTCTTGCCACCCGGCGCGGCGCAGGCGTCGAGCACGCGCTCGCCGGGCTGCGCGTCGAGCAGCACCGCGGCGCGCTGCGCGCCGGCGTCCTGCACGCTGACCAGCCCGGCATCGAATCCCGCCAGGGCCTGCACGTCGCGCGCCTCGTTCAGCACCAGGCTGGCGTCTCCGATGCCGGGCTGGGCGTCGATGCCGGCCTCCGCCAGGCGCTTCACCATTTCCTCGCGCGTGGTGCGTGCGAGGTTGACCCGCAGCACCATCGACGGCGTCTCGTTGTTGGCCTCGATGATGGAGTCCGCCTGCACGGGCCAGGCAGTGCGCAGGGCCTTCAGCAGCCAGCGCGGATGCGCGAGGCGCGCGGCCTCGCTGCGGTCCACGCGTGCGATGAGCGCGTCGCGCTCGCGCAGGTAACGGCGCAGCAGCGCATTGACGAAGCCGGCGGCGTTCTCGCGGCCGAGCACGCGCACGGCGTCCACAGCGATGTTGACCACGCTGGCGGCGGGCGCGCGCGAGTACTCGATCTGGTGCAGCGCGCAGGTGAGCACGGCGCGCACCGCCGGCGGCATGCGCTGGCCGGGATCGAGCAAGCCGTCCACCAGCGGCGCGAGGCGCAGGTACCAGCGCAGCGCGCCGGCATGGATGGCGCGCACGGCGCCACGGTCGGCGGCGTCGATGTTCACCTGCTGCAGGGCCGCCTCGGCGGTGCAGCCCCCCTCGCGCACCACGGCATCCAGCGCCTGCGCGGCGGCGGCCAGCGCGGTCGCCCCGGGCGCGATGCCACGCCGCGGGGGTGCAGCCCTGGCGGAAGGATTCATGCGAACACCCTGCGCTCGCCGGGCGAGGCCTTCAGCGCATTGACGAAATCGCGCGCCGCCACGGCCTTGCGGCCGGCACGCTGCAGTTCCAGCACCTCGAGCACGCCGCGGCCACATTGCACCCGCAGCGCACCGTCCTCGAGGCCCAGCAGCGTTCCCGGCGGGACGCCGGCGGGCGCATCCTCCGCATGCTCCGCCCGCACGCGGCTGCGCCACAACTTGACCGGCTCGCCATCCAGCGTGGTCTCGGCCGTGGGCCAGGGATTGAAGGCGCGCACCTGCCGGTCGATCTGGCGTGCCGGGCGCATCCAGTCGATGCGCGCCTCGGCCTTCGACAGCTTCTCCGCATAGGTCACGCCTTCGGCCGGCTGCGGCACCGGCGACAGCCTTCCCTCCGCCACGCCTTCCAGCGCGATCAGGATCTGCCGCGCGCCCACGTGGGCCAGCACGTCGTGCAGCGAGGCCGCCGCGCACTCCGGCCCGATCACCACGCGCTCGCTGCAGAGCACGCCACCGGTGTCCAGTCCCTCGTCCATCTGCATGATGGAAACGCCGGTCTCCCCGTCGCCGGCGAGGATGGCGCGCTGGATCGGCGCCGCGCCGCGCCAGCGCGGCAGCAGCGAGGCATGGATGTTGAGGCAGCCCAGGCGCGGCAGCGTGAGCACCTCGCGTGGCAGGATCAGGCCATAGGCCACGACCACCATCACGTCCGGCTTCCAGGCGCGAAGCTGCGCCAGTGTCGCATCGAGTTCCGACGCCGGCCCGCGCAGCCGTTCCGGCTGCGCCACGGGCAGCCCGAGCTCCAGCGCCACCTGCTTGACGGGGCTGGCCGTCAGCGTGCGCCCGCGCCCGGCCGGGCGGTCCGGTTGCGTCAGCACGCCCACCACTTCATGCACCGGGGCGAGCGCGCGCAGCGCCGGCACGGCGAATGCCGGCGTGCCGGCGAAGGCCACGCGCAGTGTCATGATGGGGGTCGGGGAGCTACAGCCCCGCCGCGGCGCGCGGACGCGAACCGCGCTCGCGGCGCTCCTTCTCGAGCTTGCGGCGGATGCGCTGGCGCTTGAGTTCCGACAGGTAATCGACGAACAGCTTGCCGTTGAGGTGGTCGATCTCGTGCTGCAGGCACACGGCGAGCAGGTCGGCCAGTTCCTCCTCGTGCGTGTTGCCGTCGGCGTCCTGGTAGCGCACGCGGATGCGCTGCGCGCGCTCCACGTCGTCGAAGATGCCGGGCACGGACAGGCAGCCTTCCTGGCCCTGCGCCCGTCCCTCCTTCTCGAGGATCTGCGGGTTGATGAACACGCGCGGCTGGCTCCTGTCCTCGGTCACGTCGATGACGATGAGCTGGAAGTGCCAGTCCACCTGGGTGGCGGCCAGCCCGATGCCGGGCGCCTCGTACATGGTCTCGAACATGTCGGCGATGCGCGCCTTCAGCTCCGCGTCGAAGCGGGTGACGGGGGCCGCGATGGTCCTCAGGCGCGGGTCCGGGTATTCAAGGATGGTGAGGCGGGCCATGGTGTTTCTCCGGACTCGAATAGGCTGGCAATGTTCCCCGTAAAGTGCGGCCGGGAGCGGGAATTTCCATAACTGCGCGTGATGCAGTCCGCAAACCTGCGCGGCGCGCGGGCGCGGGGCCGGCCAAAGAGTTTATAACAGTGCGCGGTAAGGGCGATGCACCTGCAAGTGGTGTAACATAACGCTGGGCACAGGAGCGAAAATGGTCTCGAATCAAGCACTTGGGCGTTCCCTGGGACGCTGCGGCGGGCTGATTTCCGGCTTGGCGGTGCTGACCATGGCGGGCGGATGCCAGACTACCGCCCCTGTCCAGGAGGCCGGTTCCGCGGCCCCGGAACCGGCTCCCGCCCCCGTCCTGGTCACCCCCGGGCGCCAGCTGAACGCCGTCGAGGCGGCGCTGGCCCGCGCCGATTCCGGCGAAGCGCCCCCGGCCACCCCGCCCGCCCCCGGTCCGGTCCTGCTGCCCGACGCACCCATGAGCTACACCGTGCAGCGCGGCGACACACTGTGGGACATCGCCTCCCGGTTCCTGCGCGATCCCTGGCTGTGGCCGGAGATCTGGCACGTGAACCCCTCGGTCCAGAACCCCCACCTCATCTATCCCGGCGACGTGCTGACCCTGGCCTACGGCGCCGACGGCCGTCCGCAGATCACCCTGGCGCGCGGCGACACCGTGCGCGTCTCGCCGCTGGTGCGCAGCGGCCCGCTGGATGGCGAGGCCATCCCCACCATTCCCTACGAGGCCATCGCGGCCTTCCTCGGCAAGCCCGGCATCATCAGCCGCGAGGAGCTCGCGCGCGCGCCGCGCGTGGCGGCGCTGCATGACCGCCACGTCATCGCCGGCACCGGCAACGACGTGTACGTGAAGGGCCTGGGCGACAACGGTCCCGGCCGCTACAGCATCCTGCGCGTGGGCGACGAGCTGAAGGACCCGGAGACCGGCCGCGTGCTCGGCTACATGGGCGTGTACGCCGGCGTGGCGCAGGTCGACCGGCCCGGCGAGCTGGCGCGCGCGCGCGTGATCGACTCCGCGCGCGAGACCGCCGCCGGCGACGTGCTGCTGCGCGAGGACACCTCGGTCATCGCCTCGGACATCATCCCGCACGCGCCCTCCGCCGACGTGCGCGGCCAGATCATGGCCGTGGTCGACGGCGTGTCGCTGATCGGCCAGTACCAGGTGGTGGCGCTGAACCGTGGCGCCAACCACGGGCTGTCGGTGGGCCACGTGCTCGCCATCGACCGCGCCGGCGAGGTGGTGCGAGACGGCTCCTGCCGCCGCTCGGGCCTGTCGGTGTGCCGCGGCACCCTGAAGCTGCCGGACTACCGCGCGGGCACCGCGCTGGTGTTCAAGACCTATGACCAGATGAGCTACGCGCTGGTACTGGACACCACCGTGCCGGTGGGCGTGAAGGACGTGGTGCGCAAGCCGTAACGCCGCCCCGGCATAAGCCCGCAATCGACGCAGAAAGGCCCGCCCCGTGCGGGCCTTGGGCTTTCCATACTGGCCCGATGGACGGGCAGGACGGGATCGACAGGTGGCTGGCCATGCCGGGGGCCCGGCGCCTGGTGCCGGCCGATGCGGACTATCCGTCGCAGCTCGCGGCCGTGGGCGGTCGGCCGCCCGACCTGTACGTGCTCGGTGACGTGGCGCTGCTGTCGCGGCCGCAGGTGGCCATCGTCGGCAGCCGCAATCCCACCGCCGCGGGCCGGCGGGTGGCGGCGGAAATGGCGCGCGGCCTCGTGGCGGCAGGCTTTGTCATCACCAGCGGCCTGGCGCGGGGCATCGACGCCGCCGCGCACGCCGGTGCGCTCAATGCCGGCGGCGCCACGGTGGCCGTGCTCGGCACCGGCCCGGACATCTGCTATCCGCGCGACAACCGCCCGCTGTTCGAACGCATCGCGCGCGGCGGCGCGCTGGTCAGCGAGTTCCCGCCCGGCACGGGGCCGCGCGCGCACCACTTCCCGCGCCGCAACCGCATCATCTCCGGCCTGGCGCGCGCCGTGGTGGTGATCGAGGCCGCGGCCGACAGCGGCTCGCTGATCACGGCCTCGCATGCCGCCGACCAGGGGCGGGATGTGTTCGCGGTGCCCGGGTCGCCGCTGAACCCACTGGCGGCCGGCTGCAATGCCCTGATCCGCTCCGGCGCCGTCCTCGCCCGCGACGCCGCCGACGTGCTCGCCGAAACCGGCCGCCCGCAGGCAGAAAATTCCCACCAGGATCAACGACTTGTATCGACGCAGGAGTCCGCCGACGGCAAGTCGCGGTTGGACAAGGATTACGAAATGCTGTTAGATGCGCTCGGCTTCGAGCCTGCCAGCATCGACGATCTGGTCGACCGGACGGGCCTTTCGCCCCGCACGGTGGCCTCCATGATGCTGATCCTCGAACTGCAAGGC
>QGUX01000107.1 GCA_003242275.1 Pseudomonadota bacterium
CTCGCAGCGCTCGCGCTCGGTGAGGCGGTGGATGTCGCGTCCCGCCACCTCGACGGTGCCGGCATCCGGCCGGTCGAGCCCGCCCAGCAACTGCAGCAGCGTGGTCTTGCCCGAGCCGGAAGCGCCCACGATGGCCAGCCGCTCGCCGCGCGCGATGGCGAGATCCACGCCGGTGAGAACGGCCAGCTCGCCGCCGCCCTCGCGGAAGCTGCGGCGCACGCCGCGGGCAACCAGCACGGACTCAGTCATGGCGCAGGGCCTCCGCCGGCAGCACGCGCGATGCGCGCCAGGCCGGATAGATCGTCGCAAGCAGGCACAGCAGCAGCGCCACCAGCGCCACCTGCAGCACGTCGCCGGGCTGCACCCGGGCGGGAAGATCGCTCATGAAGTACACCTTGGCATCCAGGAACCTCGTGCCGGTGATCCGCTCCAGCAGGTGCACCAGCGACTCCAGGTTCATCGCCAGCAACGTGCCGAGCACCAGGCCGCCGGCCACGCCGGCGACGCCGATCCAGGCGCCCTGCACGCCGAACACACGCAGGATGTTCGACGGGCCGGCGCCGAAGGTGCGCAGGATGGCGATGTCCCCTTCCTTGTCCTTCACCACCATCACCAGTGTGGCCACGATGTTGAAGGCGGCAATGGCCACGATCATCGACAGGATGACGAACAGCAGCGACTTGGTCATCTGGATGGAGCGGAAGAAGTTCTTGTGGATGCGGGTCCAGTCGCTGACGTAGTAGCCCCCTCCCAGCTCCAGCGCCAGCTCGCGCACCACCGATGGCGCCGCCAGCGGATCCTCGAGCGCCAGCCGCACGCCCGACATGGCCTCGCCGAAGCGCATCAGGCGGGCCGCGTCGGCCACGTGCACCAGCGCCAGGCCCCGGTCGTACTCGTACATGCCCGACTCGAACAGCCCGGCGACCTCGAAGCGCCGCCGGCGCGGCTCCACGCCCACCGGCGTGACGCTGACCTCCGGCACGATCACCACCACCGAATCACCCACGGTCACGCCCAGTTCGGACGCCAGCGCCGATCCGAGCAGGATGCGGTAGCCACCGGCGAGGAGCCCGTCCAGGCTGCCCTGCGTCACCACGCGGGAGAGCCCGCCGAGGCGCGCCTCCTGTGCCGGGTCGATGCCGCGCAGCTCGGCGCCGGTGATCACGTTGCGTTCCGGCGCGGCGAACATGGCCCGCGACTCGATGTAGGGCGCGGCCTCGCGCACCCCCGGCATCGACAGCGCCCTCTCCTGCGCCCGCTGCCAGTCGGGCAGCCGCTGCTCCAGGCCCATCAGGGTGGCGTGGGAGGTCACCGACAGGATGCGGCTGCGCAGCTCCTGCTCGAAGCCGTTCATCACCGACATCACCACCACCAGCACCGCCACGCCCAGCATCAGCCCCACCACGCTGATCGCGGTGATGAAGGACAGGAAGCCGCGCCGGTGCCCCGAGCGCAGGTAGCGCGTGCCGATCAGCCATTCGTAGGTGCGGGCGAAGTTCATGGCTACTCGTAGCGCAGCGCCTCGGCCGGCGACACCCGGGAGGCGCGCAGCGCGGGGTAGATGGTGGCCAGTGCCGTCAGCAGCAGCGCGCTGGCGGCCACCAGCAGCACGTCGGTGCGATGCAGCTCCGAGGGCACTTCGGTGATGTAGTACACGTCGGCATCGAACACCGAGATGCCGGCGAAGCGGTACAGCAGGTCGAGGATGGGACCCACGTGGGTGGCGACGAGCACTCCGAGGGCCACGCCGGCGGCCACGCCCAGCCAGCCGATCACCAGCCCCTGGGTGATGAACACCCCGGCCACGGTGCGCGGCCCGGCGCCGAAGGTGCGCAGGATGGCGATGTCGGTGCGCTTGTCGGTCACCACCATCACCAGCATGGCGACGATGTTGAACGCGGCCACGGCCACGATCAGCAGCAGGATCAACGCCATCATGGTCTTCTCGATGCGGATGGCGCGGAAGTAGCTGGCGTGCTCCTCGGTCCAGTCGGTGACGGCGACGCCGGGCCAGCGCGCGGCCAGCGTGCGCTTCAGTGACGCGGCGATGGCGGGCGCGGACAGCGCGTCCACGCGCAGGTTCAGGCCCTCGGCATGGCTGCGCGCAGCACCCAGCGCCGCCATGGCCTCGAGGCTGGTGTAGGCCAGCACGTCGTCGTGGTCCTGCAGCCCGGCTTCGAACAGGCCCGCCACGGTGAACTGGCGCATGCGGAATTCCGGCGCGCCATGCGCCATCACCGGCACCAGCAGCCGCAGGACATCCCCGGGCAGCACGCCCAGCCGGTCCGCCGCCAGCACGCCCAGCACCACGGCATCGCCGCCCTCCAGCGCCTCCAGGCTCCCCTGCACCAGCAGCCCGGCCAGCTCCTCGCGGGTCAGCCCATCCGCTCCGCGCAGCACCAGCGGCAGGGTCTCCGGCTCGCGCACGGCCAGCACCTGCAGTTCGGCATGGCGCTCCACGCGCCCCTCGGGCACGGCGGCAGACACCTCCTCGGCCAGGCGCTGCCAGTCGGGCTCGCCCCCGGGGGCCGTGATGCGCACCGGCGCGGACAGGGCCAGAAGCCGGCTGCGCAGCTCCGACTCGAAGCCGTTCATCACCGACAGGATCACGATCAGCGCGGCGACCCCCACGCCGACGCCGGCCAGCGACACCCAGGTGATGAAGGAGACGAAGTACCGGTGCGCGCGGGCGCGCGCGTACCGGAGGCCGACGTACAGGGGCAGCGGATGGAACATTCGAAGCCCCGCATTCAAGCACGGCGGGGCCCGTTTGGCGACGCAATTCACGAAATTGGCGCGGGAAGGCACCCGGCCGGACCGCCTGCGCGGGGCCCTGCTATATTCGACCGCCATGAGAACCGCACTGGCATTGACGCTCGCGCTCGTGGCCCTGCCCCTGTCGGCCGAGACCTTGGTGGTCGACGGCCAGGTGCAGGTGCGCCCGGTGTCGATCGAGCTGCCGCGCCGCGGCTCCTCGATGGCGCAGGTGGAGGCCCGCTTCGGCGCTCCCCGTACCCGCCACGCGGCCGTGGGCCAGCCGCCGATCACGCGCTGGGACTACGACGGCTTCAGCGTCTACTTCGAGCACCAGCACGTCATCCACGCCGTAGCCCACGGCGGCTGACGCGCCGGCTCCCCGCCCGGCCCGGGGCGCTGCCACCAGCGGCGCCGAGCGGCTATGCTGCGCGGCCCCGTCCTGACGCCGCGCCCCGATGACAGTTCTTCCCGTCCCCGCCCCTCCCACCGACCGCGATTCCGTGAGGCGCTGGCCGCCGCTGCATTCCAGCGGCCGGGCGCTGGCGCTGGCCACCGCGGCGCGCGCCGACACGCGGCTGTGGGTGGTGCTGGTGGAGGATGCGCGGCGCCTGGACCAGCTGCGGCGCGAGCTGGCCTTCTTTGCCGGCGATGACCTGCCGGTGATGGAGCTTCCCGACTGGGAAGTGCTGCCGTACGACCGTTACTCCCCGCTCCCGGACCTGGTGTCCGAACGCATCGCCACGCTGGCGAAGCTGCCCACGCTCGCGCGCGGCGTGCTGCTGGTGGCTGCCGGCACCCTGCTGCAACGCCTGCCGCCGGTGCCCTACATTGCCGGCCGCGCCTTCGATCTCGCCGTGGGCCAGCAGTTCTCCATGGCGCGCGTTTCGCAACAGCTGGCCGCGGCCGGCTACAGCCACGTGGCGCAGGTCGGCGTGCCGGGCGAGTTCGCGCTGCGCGGCTCGCTGTTCGACGTGTTCCCGATGGGCCACGCGCAGCCGCTGCGCATCGACCTGTTCGACGACACCATCGACTCCATCCGCCACTTCGACCCGGACACCCAGCGCTCGCTCGAGCCGCTGCAGCAGGTGCGGCTGCTGCCAGCCCGCGAGGTGCCGCTGGACGAGGACTCCGTGCGCGAATTCCGCCGCCGCTACCGCACGCGCTTCGAGGGCGACCCGACGCGCTCGGAGATCTACCGTGGCGTGCGCGCCAACGTCGCGCCGGCAGGCATCGAGTTCTACCTGCCGCTGTTCTTCGAGTCCACCAGCGGCCTGTTCGACTACCTGCCGCGCGGGTGCGTGCTGGCGGTGCCGGGCGACCTCGACGCGCATTTCGCGGCGGCGTGGCACGACATCACCACGCGGCACGAGGACGTGCGGCACGACATCGAGCACCCGGTGCTCGAACCCGGGGAGCTGTACTTCGAGCCTGCCGAGCTGGTCGGCCGGATCGCCGGCCATCCGCGCGTGGAGCTGTCGGCGGGCGAAGCGGCAGGCACCGCCTCGATCCCGGCCATCGATGGTCCGGCGCTGTCGCTGGCCAGGCCGCCGCAGCTGACGCTGGACGCGCGCGCCGAGGCACCGCTCGCGCCGCTGGCGGAACTGCTCTCCGGCTACGACGGCCGCGTGCTGGTCACCGCCGACTCTCCCGGCCGGCGCGAGCTGCTGCACGACCTGCTGCGCGCCGCCGGCATCGCCTTCGAGGACGTCGCCGGCTGGCAGGCCTTCCTCGCCTCGGCCGCGCGCACGGCGCTGGCCACCGCCCCGGACGTGGGCGGCCTGGCCTGCGAATCGCCGCGCCTGCTGCTGCTCGCCGATGGCGAGATGTTCGGCCGCCACGCGCAGCAGGAGCGCCGCCGCCGCCGCGCCCAGCTCGATCCCGCCGCCATCCTGCGCGACCTGCAGGCGCTGCTGCCGGGCGCGCCCGTGGTGCACGAGGAATACGGCGTGGGCCGCTACGTGGGCCTGATGCCCATGCAGGTCGCCGGCGAGGACGGCGAGTTCCTGGTCATCGAGTACGCCGGCAACGATCGCGTCTACGTGCCGGTGACGGCGCTGCACCTGGTCAGCCGCTACACCGGCGCCTCGCCCGACGCCGCGCCGCTGCACAAGCTGGGCACCGACCAGTGGGCAAAGGCCCGCCGCCGCGCCGCCGAGCAGGTGCGCGACGTGGCCGCCGAGCTGCTCGACCTGTACGCGCGCCGCCAGGCCCGCAAGGGCACGCCGCTGGTGGCCGACGAGAAGGAATACCGCGCCTTCGCCGCCGCCTTCCCCTTCGAGGAGACCGCCGACCAGCACGAGGCCATCGAGGCGGTGCTCAAGGACATGGCCTCCGAGCGCCCCATGGACCGCGTGGTCTGCGGCGACGTGGGCTTCGGCAAGACAGAGGTGGCCATGCGCGCCGCCTTCGTGGCGGTGCAGGCCGGCTACCAGGCCGTGGTGCTGGTGCCCACCACGCTGCTGGCCGAACAGCACACGGCCAACTTCCGCGACCGCTTCGCCGACCTGCCGGTACGCATCGAGTCACTGTCTCGCTTCCGCTCGGCGAAGGCCTCCAGCGCCATCCTCGAGGACCTGGCGAAGGGACGCATCGACATCCTGGTGGCGACCCACCGCCTGCTGCACGCCAGCCCGGAGTTCCACAAGCTCGGGCTGGTCATCGTCGACGAGGAGCACCGATTCGGCGTGCGCGACAAGGAGCGGCTGAAGGAGCTGCGCGCGGAGGTGCACGTGCTCACGCTCACCGCCACCCCCATCCCGCGCACGCTGAACATGGCCATGGGCGGCCTGCGCGACCTGTCGCTGATCACCACGCCGCCGGCAGGGCGCGTGGCCATCCGCACCACCGTGGGCGAGTGGCACGCGCCCACCATCCGCGAGATGGTGATGCGCGAGCTGCGCCGCGGCGGCCAGATCTACTTCGTGCACAACGAGATCAGCACCATCGACAAGGTGGCCGCCGAGCTGGCGAAGATCGTGCCGGAGGCCTCGATCCGCATCGGCCACGGGCAGATGCGCGAGCGTGAACTGGAGCAGCTGATGGTGGACTTCTACCACCGCCGCTTCGACATCCTCCTGTGCACCACCATCATCGAGAGCGGCATCGACGTGCCCACGGCCAACACCATCCTGATCAACCAGGCCGACCGGCTGGGCCTGGCGCAGCTGCACCAGCTGCGCGGGCGCGTGGGCCGCTCGCACCACCGCGCCTTCGCCCACCTGATGGTGCCGTCCCTGAAGGGCCTGACCGAGGACGCGAGGCGGCGCCTGGAGGCCATCGAGTCGATGGAGGAGCTGGGCTCGGGCTTCGTGCTGGCCACGCACGACCTGGAGATCCGCGGCGCCGGCGAGTACCTGGGCGAGGCGCAAAGCGGCGAGCTGACCGAGGTGGGCCTGTCCATGTACCTGGACCTGCTCGAGTCCACGGTGCGGGCGCTGAAGGCGGGCAAGGATCCGGCCGACCTCGCGCCCACCAGCCGCGCCACCGAGGTGAACCTGCACCTGCCGGCGCTGCTGCCCTCGGACTACATCGCCGACGTGCAGACGCGGCTGGCGCTGTACAAGCGCATCGCCGCCGCGCCCGACGCCGCCGCGCTCGAGGAACTGAAGACCGAGGTGGTCGACCGCTTCGGTGCCCTGCCCGAGGCGGCGCAGCGGCTGTTCCAGGTGGCGCGCCTGACGCAGCGTGCGCGCGCGCTGGGGATCCGGCGGCTGGACGTGGGCCCGCAGGCCAGCTTCGCCATCTTCGAGGAGGACAACCGCGTCGATCCCGGCACGGTGATCCGGATGATCCAGAAGGAACCGAAGGTGTGGAAGCTGGAGGGACAGTTGAAGCTGCGCATCGCGCTGGGCGCCGCGCCGGAGCAGCGCGCGCAGCTCGCCTCCTCCATCCTCGAGCGGCTGGGATCCGCGTCATGACAGGCCCGACCCGCTCGCCTAGAATGCCCGTCATGAAGCCGCCCTTCGCCTTCGTGCGGCGCCTCACGCTGGCAGTGCTGCTGGCATGCCTGGCGCTGCCCGCCCGGCCGCAGCAGCCGCCCGGCTACACCATCGAGATCATCGTGTTCCGCAATGGCGGCGACTCCGGCGCCATGGCACCGAACGAGCCGCGTCCCGTCATCACCGGCGATGACGTGGTGCCGCAGCCCGGGACGTCGAACAAGCTGGGCGGCGCGGCCGCGCGCCTGAACCGCAACGGCCTCACCGTGATCGGCCAGGCGGCCTGGCGGCAGGATCCCAGCGCATGGAACTCGCGCCGCGGCGTGTCCACCGCGCGGCTGGGCATTCCCGGCGTCACCGGCAAGGTGTTCTTCGAACGCGGCCAGTACCTGCACCTGGGCGTGGACATCGTGGTGGAGGCTGGCGGACGGACCTACCGCCTGAACGAAGTGCGGCGCGTGAAGGCCGACGAGATCCACTACTTCGACCATCCCGCCGTGGGCGTGCTGGCCGTGGTCACCGGCGGCTGAGCCTTCAGTCAGGCGCCTGGTTCAGGCCCCCGCGCAGGTCCTGTTTGGCTTCCGCCAGCGCCTTCTCGGCGCGCTCGATGAGCCGCTGCGGCTCCTCCTCGTCACGCTCCGGCGTCACCGTGGCCAGGCTGGCCGTCACGGTGACGAACTTCTGCACCGGTGCACGCGGGTGGTGCATGCGCATCTCGGCGATGCGGCGCACATTGGCCGCCGCGTGGTCGACGATGCGGTCCACGCCCTGGCCGTCGCGGTGCACGGCGAGCACGGCGAGGCAGCCGTCGCGCCACACGCCCACCACGTCGGAGGCACGGCGGAAGCCGCTGGCGATGCTGCGCGCCACGCGCTTGAGCAGCGCGTCGCCGCCGGCGCGCCCGTAGACGGCGTTGTAGCCGGCCAGGGCATCCACGTCGAACAGGGCCAGGGTCAGCGGACGGCCCTCGCGGCGCGCGATGCGCCACTCGCGCACCAGCAGCTCGCGGAACCACTCGCGCGATGAAAGGCCGGTGACGCGGTCCTCGCGCAGCCACACCGGTACGCCCTCGGGACGATCGGACTGGCGCAGCCGCGCCGTCATGTCGTGGCACCAGGCGGCCATGTGCGTCACCGTGCCGTCCGGCCCGGCGAGCGGCTGCAGCGAGATCTCGTTCCAGAACAGTTCGCCGTTCTTGCGGTAGCTGCGCAGCAGCACGCGCGCGGCCTCGCGCTTCTCCAGCGCCCATCTCAGCCGCGCCAGCGCCTGCTGGTCCTCGTCCGTGCCGTTGAGCATGCCCAGGTTCGAGCCGATGACCTCGGCCGCGGCATAGCCCGACATCAGCTCGAAGGCCGCATTCACGTACACCACCGGCTGTTCCGGATCGCGCACGTCACAGATGGCCACGCCGGCCGGCGCGCGATCGACGACCTGCAGGATCAGGGCGGGATCCAGGGGTTCGCTCATGGCCTCGCTCGCATCAGGTCAGGGTCAGTTCCGGCGGACGGTCGCAGCGCGCCAGCCATTCGCGGCACTGCCGCCACCTCGTCGACGCCATCAGCGCCTCGCGCCCCGGCGCCTCGCGGCCGCGCATCAGGCGGATGCGCGCCTGGCTGGCCGGACCCGGCACCGTGCGCAGGCCGTCCAGCAGCGCCAGCACGCTCTCGCGGCGATTGCACACCGGCAGCACGTCGCAGCCGGCATCCAGGGCCGCCTCGGCACGCTCGACGATGCCGCCCACGGCGCTGGCGCCTTCCATGGTCAGGTCGTCCGCGAACACCACGCCGCGGAAGTTGAGGTCCCCGCGCAGGATCTGCGTGACCCAGCGGCGCGAGAAGCTGGCCGGCACGCGGTCCACGGCGGGAAACAGCACATGCGCCATCATCACGCCGGCGAGGTCGTTGGGGATCAGCCGCCGGTAGGGCTTGATGTCCGCGGCGAGGTGGGCCAGCTCGCGCCGGTCCACCGGCAGCGCCAGGTGCGAATCGGCCACCACCGCGCCATGTCCCGGGAAGTGCTTGGCGGTGGCCGCCATGCCGGCCTCGCGCATGCCCGCCACCGCGGCCATCGCCAGCTTCGCCACCACCTCGGCATCGCTGTGGAAGGAGCGGTCGCCGATGATCTCGGACACGCCATGGTCGAGGTCCACGCAGGGCGCAAAGGAGAAATCGATGCCGACGGCACGCAGCTCGGCCGCCATCAGCCAGCTCAGCGCCCTGGCCATCGCCACGCCCTGGCGGGCGTCGAGGTCGTACTCCTGGCCGACGCGGCGCATCGGCGGCAGCACGGAGAAGCCCTGGCGGAAGCGCTGCACCCGCCCGCCCTCGTGGTCCACGGCCACCAGCAGCGGCGGCGAGCGCACGGCGCGGATCGAGGCCACCAGCGCGGCCAGCTGCGCCGGATCGGCGTAGTTGCGGGTGAACAGGATGACGCTGCCCACCAGCGGGTGGCGCAGCACCTCGCGGTCCTCGGGCGTGAGCGCCTGGCCCGCGATATCGACCATCAAAGGACCCAGTGTCATGCGTCCCTGCTGCCTCTCCCTTCTGTGGGCCCGTCGAGGATGGCGACCGACTCCACGTGGCTGGTGTGCGGAAACATGTCCACGATACCCGCGGAGCGCAGCGAAAAACCATGCTCCATTACCAGAATCCCCAGGTCGCGGGCCAGGGTGCCCGGGTGGCAGGACACATAGGCCAGCCGCCGCGGCGCCAGCCGGGCCAGTGCCGGCAGCACGTCCACGGCGCCGGTGCGCGGCGGGTCCACCAGCACGTGCGTGTAGCGGCCGCCGCCGGCGAGTGCCAGGCACCGCTCCACCGCATTCCCGCCGGCCAGGTCGGCCACGTGGAAGGAGGCATTGTCGATGTCGTTGGCCACGGCATTGGCCCGGGCGCGGGCCACCAGGCCCGCCTCCCCCTCGATACCCACCACCTGCTTCGCGCGCGTGGCGATGGGCAGGGTGAAATTGCCCAGGCCGCAGAACAGGTCCAGCACCACCGAATCCTGGTCGAGCTCCATCAGGTCGAGCACGTGCTCGACCAGGCGCGCGTTCATCGCGCCGTTGACCTGGATGAAGTCGGCCGGCTCGAAGAACAGCCTCACGCCGAAGCGTGGCAGCTCGTACCACAGCCGCGGCGCCTCGCCGGCCACCGGCTCGAGGTTGTCGGGACGGCCGGCCTGCAGCATGAAGCGCACGCCATGGGCGCGCTCGAACTCCAGCAGCAGGTCGCGGTCGGCGGCCGAGGGCGGATCGAGCACGCGCAGCACCAGCACGGTGGCGGCATCGCCCACCGCCACCTCGACCTGCGGAATGCGCGTGGGAATGGACAGGCGCGTCAAGAGGCGCGCGAGTTCCCCCACCAGCGGGCCCACTTCCGGTCGCAGCACCGGGCACTGCTCCACGTCGGTGACGTAGCTGCTCATCTTCTCGCGGAAGCCCACCATCGAGCGGCCGCGGGCGTGCACGAAGCGCGCGCCCAGCCGCGCGCGGCGACGGTAACCCCACGGATCGGCGGACAGCGGCGGCAGCCACCGCTGCGGCTCCACCTTGCCGATGCGGCGCAACGCCTCGCGCAGCCCCGCGTCCTTGATGGCGAGCTGCGACGCCGGCGCCAGGTGCTGCAGCGCGCAGCCGCCGCAGGTGCCGAAGTGCGCGCAGCGCGGCTCGATGCGGTCGGGCGCCGCCTCGAGCACGCGCACCAGCCCGGCCTCGTCGTGGCTGCGCGAACGGCGGCGGATGCGGTACTCGACCAGCTCGCCGGGCAGCGCGCCGGCGACGA
>QGUX01000338.1 GCA_003242275.1 Pseudomonadota bacterium
CGCATCGCGCGCGGCCGCCCGCGCTTCGTGCTGCACGATGGCCCGCCGTACGCCAATGGCGCCATCCACATCGGCCACGCGGCCAACAAGATCCTCAAGGACATCATCGTCAAGTCGCGCACGCTCGACGGCTATGACGCGCCCTACATCCCGGGCTGGGATTGCCACGGCCTGCCCATCGAGCTGCAGGTGGAGAAGAAGCACGGCCGCGTGGGCCAGAAGCTCGACGCGCGCGCCTTCCGCGCCGCCTGCCGCGCCTATGCGACCGAGCAGATCGAGATCCAGAAGCGCGACTTCCGGCGCCTGGGCGTGATGGGCGACTGGTCACGGCCCTACCTGACCATGGACCCGCGCTTCGAGGCGCAGCAGATCCGCGCGCTGGGCAAGGTCATCGCCAACGGGCACTTCTACAAGGGCGCCAAGCCCGTGTACTGGTGCCTGGACTGCCGCTCGGCGCTGGCCGAGGCCGAGGTGGAGTACGAGGACCACGAGTCCCATGCCATCGACGTGGCGTTCCCGGTGGTGGATGCGGCCGACCTGGCGCGTCGCATCGGTGTCGCAGCGGAGGTGGCGCAGGATGCCGAAGTGGTCATCTGGACCACCACGCCGTGGACGCTGCCGGCCAACGAGGCCGTGGCGCTGAACGGCGCGCTGCCCTATGTGCTGGTGGAGTTCGAGGCCGGCGGCCGCCGCCACCGCGCCGTGCTGGCCGAGGGCCTGCTCGCCGGCTGCCTCTCGCGCTATGGCGTGGAGGAGGGCGGCGCGCGCGAGCTGGCGCGCTTCGACGGCAGCGCGCTCGAGCACCTGAAACTGCAGCATCCCTTCAATGACCGGCAGGTCCCGGTGATCCTGGGCGAGCACGTGACGCTGGAGGCCGGCACCGGCGCCGTGCACACCGCGCCGGCGCACGGCATGGAGGACTATGTCGCGGGACTTCGCTACAGGCTGCCCGTGGTCAACCCGGTGCAGGGCGACGGCCGTTTCAAGGCCGAAGTGCCGCTGGTGGGCGGGTTGAAGCTCGAGGAGGGCAGCCAGCGCATCATCGGCGCGTTGGGGGAATCCGGCCGCCTGCTGCGCCACGCGAAGCTCACGCACAGTTATCCGCACTGCTGGCGCCACCACTCGCCGGTGATCTACCTCGCCACCCCGCAGTGGTTCATCTCCATGGACCAGAAGGGCCTGCGCGCGAACGCGCTGCGCGATATCCAGAAGGTGCAGTGGACGCCCTCCTGGGGCGGGCAGCGCATCCACGACATGATCGCCAACCGTCCGGACTGGTGCCTGTCGCGCCAGCGCACCTGGGGTGTGCCGATCGCGCTGTTCGTGCATGAGGAGACCGGCGAACCGCATCCGCGCACGCCCGAGCTGCTGGAGAAGGTGGCCGAACGCGTGGAGAAGGACGGCATCGACGCCTGGTTCGACCTCGACCCGCGAGAGCTGCTGGGCGATGAGGCCCCGCGGTACCGCAAGGTCACCGACGTCATGGACGTGTGGGCCGACTCCGGCCTGTCGTTCGAGTGCGTGTCGCGCACGCACGAGGACTTCCAGGCGCCGGTGGACCTGTACCTGGAAGGTTCCGACCAGCACCGCGGCTGGTTCCACAGCTCGCTGCTGATGTCCGAGGCCCTCTACCAGCGGGCACCCTACAAGGGCGTGCTCACCCACGGCTTCACCGTGGACGAGAAGGGCCGCAAGATGTCCAAGTCCCTGGGCAATGTGGTCGCCCCCGACAAGGTGATGAACACCCTGGGCGCCGACGTGCTGCGCCTGTGGGTGGCGGCCACCGACTACTCCGCCGAGATGAGCATCTCGGACGAGATCCTCAAGCGCATGGCCGACTCCTACCGCCGCCTGCGCAATACGGTGCGCTACCTGCTCGGCAACCTGGACGGCTTCGATCCGGCGCGCGATGCCGTGCCGGTGGAGAAGCTGCTCGACTTCGACACCTGGGCGCTGCGGCGCGCACGCGACCTGCAGCAGGAGGTCATCGAGGCCTACCGCGGCTACCAGTTCCACCTGATCTACCAGAAGGTGCACAACTTCTGCGTCAACGACCTCGGCGCGCTGTACCTGGACGTGCTGAAGGACCGCATGTACACCACGCCGGCCACCGGCCTGGCGCGGCGCTCGGCGCAGACGGCGATGCACCACATCGCCCAGGCCATGGTGCGCTGGCTGGCGCCCATCCTGTCGTTCACTGCCGAGGAAATCTGGCAGGTCCTGCCCGGGCGGGATGCCGCGGCCAGGTCGGTGTTCCTGACCACCTGGCACGAGTTCCCGGCGTTGCCGGAGGGGAGCATCGACTGGGATGCGCTGCTGCAACTGCGCACCGCCATCCAGCGCGAGCTGGAGAAGCTGCGCGAGGCCGGCCGGATCGGTGCGCCGCTCGAGGCCGAGGTCGACGTGTATGCCGCGCCGGAGCAGGCCGGCAAGTACGCTGCGGTCGGCGACGAACTGCGTTTCCTGACGATCACATCCGCCGCGCGGGTCCACACCGCGGACGCGGCGCCGGCCGGTGCCGTGCCGGCCGGGGCTGGCGGCGATGCGCTGCCGGGCGTGTGGCTGCAGGTGCGTCCCAGCACGCATGCCAAGTGCGTGCGCTGCTGGCACCGCGTGCCCGACGTGGGC
>QGUX01000108.1 GCA_003242275.1 Pseudomonadota bacterium
TTTTTTCCTGCGGCCTCTTATATGTTTAAAAGACACCGCCCCCCCCCCTCTTCCCCCTCCCCGACCCCTCCCCCCCCGGGGCCCGGTCCTTCCCCCTCCTCCGTCAGGACGGCCGGCGCGGCCCCCGCCGCCTCGGCGGGCGGCGCCTGCTCCGGCGCCGGGATGCCGGCACGGCGGCGCACGTCGGCGATCCAGCTCAACACGGGGCGCTCCTCGCCGGTGATGGTGCGGTAGCGTTCCCAGGGCTCGATGGCGCCCGCGGGATCATCCAGGTACAGGTCGCGCAGCACGCCGAGGTTGCGCAGCGCAGGCGCGTGGTCGGGATCCAGCGCCAGCGCCGCCTCGTAGCTCGCCGCCGCGGCGGTGAACTCGCCCTGCCGGCGCTGCACCAGTCCGAGCTCGTTCAGTGGCGCCGGGTGCAGGGGCGCGAAGCGCGCGGCATCGGCGAAGGCCTCGGCCGCGGCGGCGAGATCGCCGGCGTCACGCTGCTGCTCGCCGAGGCGGTACGAGGGCACGGCCTCCTCGGGCAGGCCCAGCTCCGGTCCGAAGGGCAGCGACAGTTCGGTCTTTCCGTAGCGCGCCGGCACCAGCTTCGCCAGCGCCTCGAAGCTGGCCTTCACGCCCTCGTCGTACAGGCCCTCGCGCGCCAGCGCGGCGTTGGCCTCGTGCAACTCGATGGCGCGCTCCTCGAACACCACCGCCTCGTCCTCGAGCAGCAGCACGTACTGCTCGAGCGTGTCCTCGTCCATGTTGCGCGGCCGCTCGGACTCGATGATGTCCACGCCGAGCTGGCGGTACAGCTCGGCGATCTCGTAGTTGGCGCGCGTGGCCACCTCGGCGATGTTGTACGCGGCCGCGGCCTGGTAGGCGGCCAGCGCGGCATCCAGCGCCTTGCGCTTGTTCGGCAGCGAGCGGTTCAACGGCGCGGTCAGGCGCATGGCGCGGAAGGCGTCGCGCGCCGGCGCCGCCAGCGCCAGGCTGGCCCTGGCGGCGAGGTAGCGCGTGCGGTCGGTGCGCTCGGGACCCGCCGCCGCATCGGCCTTCACGATCTCGCGCTGCCAGTGCGCCAGGCGCGCGCCATCGCCGGTCTTTTCCGCGTACTCGGCCAGCTTCTGGCGCGTCTCGATGCGCTCGGCCACCGGCGTCGGGAACTCGGCCACCAGCCGTTCGAGCAGCGGCACCGCGCGCGCGAAGTTGCCGCCCTTCTCGTACTGTTCGGCGGCCAGCTCCAGCGCCTCGCGGCGCACTTCCGGCGGCTGGTCGGGGGCGGCGGCGATGCGCTCGAACTCCGCCGCGGCGGCATCGCCGCGTCCGGCCTGCATGTAGGCCACGGCCAGCTTGGCGGTCACGTCGGACTGCTGCGGGCTGGCCGGATAGTCGCGGCGGAAGGCCTCCAGCACCTCGATGGCGCGCGGCCAGTCCTCCAGCTTGATCAGCTCGGCCGCGGCGTCGTAGCGCGCGGTTTCCACTGCCGGCGCGCCCGGCGCCACCAGCGCCACGCGCAGGAAGTCCTCCACCGCGCCGGCGCCGTCCCCGGCGGCGCGCTTCATCTCGGCCTGGCGGTACACGGCCACCGACAGCCGCTCGGTCAGGTCCTGGTATTCCTGCTCGGCCGGCGTGCTGAGCGCGCGGGCCGAAAGCCACGCGGCCTCGGCTTCCGCGAAGCGGGATTCGTCGAAGTGCGCCTGGCCGGTCACGCTCCAGGCGATGCGCTGCTGCGCCGCCGTCGCCGGCGGCTGGCGCGCCAGCAGCACCCCGGCCACCTCGATGGCGCGCGCGCGCTGCCCGGCCTTGTACAGGTCCTCCACGGCACGGGTCAGCACGCCGGCGCTGTCCGGATGCTCGGGGAACATCTGGCCGAAGCGCACGCCGGACTCGGTGGCGCGCAGCCGCCATGCCGGGCGCGCCTGCTCGGGCAGCAGCGCCTCCTGCTTCTGGTAGGCCGACAGGGCCGCGTAGCCGGCGCGCGAGGAGTCCGCGCCGATGGGATAGGCATAGGCGGTGCGCTCGTACTCCTCCACCGCCTCGGCGAAGCGGCCGGCCTCGTACAGCACTTCGGCGAGCCGGAAGTTCACCTGCGCGGTGTCGGCGTCGTCCGGGAACGACTGCACGTGCAGCCGGTACCAGCGCGCGGCCTGGTTGTAGTCCTCGTTGCTGCGGCTCTTCTGCGCGGTGGCGTGGTGGTAGGCAGCGAGGTCGGTGAGGTGCGACTTGAGCTCTGCGACGATGCCGGGATAGTCCTCGCGGCGCCGCCCCTGCCAGAAGGCAGTGCCGAGGTTGTACTTCTCGACGTACTCCTGCTTGCCCTCGAGCACCAGCTGCGCGAAGCCGCCGCGCTGGTAGGCCTCGATGGCGCGGGTCGACAGGCCCGGGGCGAACTCGCTGTTGGGCTCGCGCGCCACGAAGGCGCGGTACACGGTGGCGGCGTCCTGGTAGTTCTGCTTCTCCACGTGCAGGTCGCCGAGGCGCGCGTACAGCAGCGAGCTGTACGGCGGGTTGCCGAGCTGCGTGACCAGCTGGTTCACCGGTTCCACGTCCTCGTGGTAGGAGAACGCCAGCGTCATCGCGCGCAGCGTGTCCTCGGTGATCTCGCGGTCGGCGCGCGAGAGCGACTCGGGCATGCGGAAGCCCTGCGGCGAGCCCGGGTCGCGCAGTTGCAGGTCGAGCAGCCGCGCGAACACGGGCAGGCTCTCGTCGTTGGCGCCCTGCTTGAACAGCGACCAGCCCTGCTTGTAGAGCGCCTGCTGGTGGAACTCGCCTTCCCGGCGCGTCACCTCGGCATAGGCCAGCTCCGCATCGCGGTAGCGGCCGGCCGAGAACAGCAGCTCGCCGCGGCGGAACTGCACCTCGGCGATGCGCGGCGAGGCAGGATAGCGACGGACAAGATCATCCAGCGTGGCCAGCGCCATTTCCGGCTGGCCGGTGGTCTCGTAGGCCCGCGCCAGCTGGTAGAGCACACGGTCATTGCCCGGCGCATCCGGATGCGCCTGGAGCAGCTGCGTGTACAGGCCGATGGCCTCGGCGGCGCCGGCGTCAAGGCGGCTGCTCTCCGCGTCCATGCGCTCCAGCTCGCCGGCCTCCAGGGACAGGTCCGCCAGGCGGCGCAGCGCCTCGGCGCGCAGCGCCGGCTCGGCCTCCTCGATCTCGAGGAAGCGGCGGTAGTTCTCGGCCGCCCTGGCGGCGTTCACGTCCGAAGGCGCGTCGCGGCGGATCTCCACCTGGCGCTTCGGCAGGTCCTTCAGTGTCGGTTCCTTCTTCGCGCCGGCCGTCCACGCGGGTGCGGCTACCACCAGCAGCACCGTCGCGCAGATGCGCGAGGGAATGGAGGTCTTCATGGCCCGCCACCCTCCGCCGGTTCCCCGGCGGCGCGGTCGTAGATGGCGGCCAGCGAGAAGCGGGCCTGGATCTCGTATTCGGCCAGGCGCTGGCGCTGCGCCTTCAGCTCATGGATGGCGATGTCGGCCAGCAGCTTCTGCTGCGCCTCGGCCGCGGCGGCCAGGCGCCCGCGCAGCGCGGACAGCCGCTGCGTCAGCGCGGCGATACGGTCGGCGAAGTCGCCGGTGGTGACCGGCGCGGTCTCGCGCGCCTTCTGCACGCGCAGCCAGCGCGTGTTGGCTTCGGCCAGCGCCTTGTCCAGCTCGCGCAGCGCGCGGCGCTGCTGGTACAGGCGCTCGCGGAAGGCCTGGTGCAGGTCCCAGTAGAGGGCGCCCTTGACCAGGCGCAGCTTCTCGCGCGCCGCGGCGGTCTCCTCGTCGTCGGGTGCGGCCGCCAGCGCCGCCTCGATCTCCAGGATGCGCTGCCACTGCTCGCGCTGCTCCGGCGTGCCCAGCGCGGCCACGTCCTCGTGGTTCACGATGTCGTTGATGCGGCCTTCCACCACCTTGCGGCGTTTCTCGGCCGCGGCCAGCACGTCGCTGGACAGCAGCGCGTCCACGCGCGGGGTGCGTTCGGCAAAGGCGGCTTCGCGGGCCTCGATCATGTCTCCGTACACGGCCATGTCCTCGTCCCAGCGCGCCAGCGTGGAGCCCAGGTAGGCCAGGTCGCGGTAGTTCTTCAGGCCCTCCTGGAAGTCGTGGCTCGCCAGCACCGGGTACAGGTAACGCGACTCGGGCGCATCCGGCAGCTCGGTGAGCTGCCAGAACCACCCGCGCTGCGGCGACACGGCATCCTCCGCGCCCACGAGGCGGCGCATCAGGGCACCCTCCTCGATGCGCGCAATGGCGGCGTCGATGTTGGCGCGCTCGCGCGCGAAGGAGTCGAGCGCGGCCTCGTAGTACTCGGCCGCCTGGGCGTGCGCGCCGAGCTGGCCGAAGGCATAGGGCACGGCCAGGTAAGACTCCTGCACGGCCGCGTCCAGCAGGTTCCTGTCCTTCAGCTCCAGCCACGGTGTCAGCGCCTCTTCGTAGCGGCCCGTGGCCGCCAGCGCCCAGCCCAGCCCGAGCAGTGCGCGCGCGGACTGCGGGCCGTTCAGCCGCACGCGCAGCAGCAGGGGCATGGCCTGCTCCGGCTGTCCGGCCTGCAGGCGTGCGAACGCCAGCGCCAAGTTGGCCTTGTCCTTCAGCGCCAGCAGCTCTCCATCGCCGGTGACGATGCTGCCCACCATGTCCAGCCAGCGCGCACCCTCCTCCAGGCGGTTGCTGCGGATGAGCGCCACGCCGAGGTTGAAGCGCGCGAACTGCAGCCAGCTGCTGCTGCTCTTCCACTGCGACAGCAGCGCGACGGCCTCGTCGTAGCGTTCCCGGTGCATCAGCGCGTTGGCCTCGAGGTGCACGCGCTCGGCGGCCTCGGCCGGATCCAGCGGGCCGGCGATGCGCGCCATCGCGTCCAGCGCGCGCTCGTAGTAACCGCGCGCGTACCAGACCTTGGCGAGGTAGAACCACGCGCGCGACTTCACGCTGGCGGGAATGTCGCCGGTGAGCAGCGATTCGAAACGCCGCCCGGCCTCGTTGTGCATGCCGAGCTGCAGGTACAGGCCGCCGGCCAGCAATTCCGCCTCGCCCTGGTGGTGCGGCATCAGCCCCCAGTGCGCGTAGGCCTCCAGGCGCGTCAGCGCCTCGAAGTCCTCGCCCGTGAAGGTACTGAACAGCACGTCCCCGTAGTGCAGGTCCTGCACGCGCGTCACCGGCAGCCTGTCGGGCGCGGCCGCGTGCGCCGCCCATGGGGCAAGCCCCAGGAGCAGGACGGCGGCGATGGCGACGCGCTGCGGCATCGTGGCGCGCTACTCCCAGTCCCGCACGATGAACTCGGGCTGGCGCCGGCTCTGGCGGTCGGAAATCTTCAGCTCCAGGTACTTGGCGCCCACCGACTTCTCGAAGCGCAGCTGCGCGCCGCGCGTGTAGTCCTGTCCCTGCGGGCCCTTGCCGGTGAACAGCGCCACCAGCTCGTGCTCGCCCACGCGCAGGTTGCCCAGGTACAGGCGCTGCACGCCGCCCTTGAGCAGGGCCTCGGCCTCACGCGGTGTGTACAGGTGCCTGGCCACCTGCTTGTCGTCGATGCGCAGCTCCACGGTGTCGAGCGCGAAGAACTCGCCCACGTCCATCGACAGGAACACGGCCACCTGCGTGTTCGCCGGGAACAGCAGTTCCTCCTCGAGGATGAACAGGTCGCGGTTGAGGTCGACCACGTCCTTCTTGATGGCCTGGATCTCCTCGTCCAGCGCGCGCGTGTCGGGCGCGTCGATGGGCGCTGGTGCGGCGAAGGACCGTGCCTCGGTGGCGTCCTGCGCGAGGACCGCGCCGCCGGCGCCGGCGAGCGCCGCCAGCAGCAGGCCGGCGAGCATGGGAATGCGCTTCATCATGGCTTCCTTGTGCGTCTATTCGTCGAGCAGTTCGCGGATGGGGCCGATCCAGGCCTTCTCGTCGCCGCTGCGATGGTCGCGGTGCACGTGGCGGATGGTGCCGGAGCGGTCGATCAGCATGAGCATGGGCAGATTGTCCACGCGATAGGCCCTGGCCACCTTCTTGTCGGGATCCAGCAACACCGGGAAGCTCACCGGATGACGCAGTGCGAACTCCGCCGCGGCGAGCTGGTCGTCGTCCACATTGACCGCCAGCGCCGCAAGTCCGGCCGAACGGTAGGTGTCGACGAGGCGGCTGACGGCGGCGAGCTGCGCCGGGCACTGGCCGCAGCGACTGCCCCAGAAGGTGACGAGCACCACCTGGCCGCGGTATTCGGACAGGCGGAAATTGGTGCCGGAGGTGGCCTTCAGCGCGAAATCCGGCGCTGGCTGCCCCAGCAGTCGATGCGAGGCACCGGCCGCGAGGGCAGCGATGGCGACGAGGGCGAGGGACGCCCCCAGCAATGAACGCCACGGTTTACGCACAGCAGCAACCTACGCACCTGTGTAACTTGACAATAGCAGGATAGCGCGCAGGCCGTGCCCCGCCATGACTGCCGTCACATGGAACGGATCGGGCCAAAGGCAATCAGGTTGTCGAGATTGGCACCCAGCCCATTGTTCTTGAACAGCACCTGCATGTCGCCGACGCGGTCATGCAGCGCGAGGTAGTTGAGGATCACCTCTTCCACCAGCAGGTTCACGGCGTTGGCGCCCGGGTGCGAAGTGGTCGCCACCGAGCCGTCCGCGGTGTACCAGCCGATCTGCCGCCGCGGGACGCCCGCCGCCATCTCGCGCATGGGCACGCCGCCGGGGTTGTACACCAGCATCAGCGACGCGGCCGTGGCCTGGTTGTCGCCGGTCCACACGCCCTTGCCGCGGCCGTTGGGCGAGTTGTCGATCGCGCCGCTGGACGACAGCGAACCGTCGCTGAACACGTAGATCATCACCGGCTGGCCCTTGCGTGCCGCGTACTCCAGGCACGCGCCGATGCACTCGCCGGCGCGCAGGTCGCGCAGTTCGCCGGTGGCGCGCTCGCCGGTGTGGTAGTCGAAACCACCCATCTGGATGGTGCCCGCGCCGGCATTGCCGTCGATCACCATCTTCATCACCGCGGCGGTCTTCCTGAACTCGCCGTCGCCGTTGTACTCGGCCTGGGTCCAGATGCCGTTCGGGCCGACGATGTCCGGGTCCGCGCCGGGATCCAGCGCCGAGCGGTCCGTGAAGCGCTCGGCCAGGTAGGCCGACTTCACGTAACCGCACTTGTTGAAGCGCTTGATGTCCTCGTCGGTGGCCAGCAGCGTCTGCACCACCCCGTGCTTGCGGTGGGTCAGCACGGCCATCGATTCCATCACCGCCACCGCATCGGCGGGGTTCGGGAACAGCGTGCCGAGCTCGCCGGTATCGACCAGGCCGGTGACGTCGCTGGCGCGGTCCACCTTGGTCGGGCGGATGGTGGGATCGATCATCGAGATCGGCGCGGTGGAATTGCCACCGGATTCGGACGACACCGAGCCGATCAGCGTCAGCAGCTCGCCCTTCGCACCGGTCTTCGCGATGCCGTACATCGGGTTGTGCGGGTTGTTGCCGGTGTCGTTCTCCGAGCGCGCCGCGATGATGGCGCCGTCGGTGAACGCCGCCGTGGTGGGCTGCACCCTGCGCAGCATGCCGCGCAGGAAGGCGCTGTCGGCGTGGAAGGCGATGTTGAACTGCCGGTCGACCTGGTTGGGCAGGTTCGGCGTCATGTTGCCGGGCAGGCCGAGGCGGGAATAGCCGGCGGTGGAGAGGAAGTCCTCCTGCCCGCCCTGGCGGCCCATCAGCACGTTCGAGCCGGCGATGTTGGCGCCGCCGGAAAGATCGAAGCAGATGAAGGGAACCATGCCTGCGCCGCCGGTGATGCCGCAGTCCTTCGCCCCGATGTGCGCGAGGTCGTCGAGCACGTCGGCGCGGGCCCTGCCGGAAGCCATCAGGCCGGCCAGGGTGGGCATGATCACCGCGCCCGCGCCGGTGATCAGGCCCGCCGACAGCATCTCGCGGCGGGTCACCGGACGCCGATGGTCCCCGTGCAGGATGGGCTCGTTCAGTCCACGGCCCCTGGGAATCTTGCGGATGTAGCGCATGGTCGTTGTCCTTTACAGAATCGACAGCACGCCGCTGCCCAGCGCGGCGGCACAGGCGGCCTTGGCGACGTTGGAGCTGCTCGCGCCGTTGGCGACCAGCCGGTCGATCAGCGAGCGCAGCTCGCCCCGGATCTCGTCCTGCTCCGGCTGGCTGGCGATGTTCGCGCCCACCGCCTTCTGCAGCAGCGGCCCGATCAGGATCTCCTTGCCCTCGTTGGAGCCGAACTGCGCGGCCGCGCCCATGCCCACGTTGAGGTCGGGGAAGAACTGCTGCCGCGTGTTCTGGTTGTCCACCATCACCGAGCAGTACTTGATCGCCAGCTGCGCCACGCCCGTCTGGTGCGAGGCCAGGAAGGCCTCGATGTCCGGCACCGGCGGCAGCTGCTGCTGCACCTGCAGGTAGGTGCTGCGCACCAGGTTGTTGGTGGTGGGCACGCCGGTGATGCGCGACATGCTCTGGTTGAGCTGCTCGAAGGTGCGCACGCCGATGTCCGGGCGCGGCTCGAGGTCCACCGGCATCGGCGTGGCGCCGGTCGGCTGCGTGCGGACATACTCCTTGTCGCCGATGCGGTCGAAGGTCAGGAAGAACAGGTCGGAGTCCGGACCCTTCTGCAGGCCGATCACCGTGCCGATGTCGGCCAGGCGCTGGCCCGCCTCCGGCGAATAGCCGGCGCTGCTCACCACGGTCTTCACGTTGGCGAAGGCCTGGCCGGCTTCCGCCTCGGCGCCGTTCACGCCGATGCGGATGCCCTCGATCGGGATGTTGCCCGGTTCGACCGTGGGATCGAGGCTGATGAAGGTCGGCTTCGTGAAAAGGTAGCTGTAGCTGTCGTACACGCTGGCCTCGAACATGACGTAGCTCTGCGGCACGCCGGTCAGCTCGGTCACGTTGAAGAGCAGGAAGTAGCGCTCGCCCACGCCGGCGGCGAAGTTCATCTGGATCTGCTCCTCGCTCAGGGCGCGCTCGTGGATGGCCACGAAGCGGATCACGCCCTGCCACTGGCGGTTGTTCGACACCTCGTTGCCGAACACCAGCACGAACGCGTCATCCCAGTCGGCCAGCGAGCCGCCGTCGCGCGGGTCCAGGTCCCCGGTGAAGTTGCCGTTCACGTACAGGCGGCGGCCGTTGACCGGGTCATAGGTCAGCACCACGTGCTGCAGCGAGGCCTGGGCGTCCTGGTCGGCGTCGCGGGTGAGCAACGCCGGCGCGCCGTTGGCGCCGGTGGTGCTGGAGCGCACCAGGGCCTCGTACTGGTAGGCGCGCTGCGCCAGCGTGAAGTTGCGGACCATCGCACCGCCGGAGTAGCTGACGATATACGCATCCTCCTGCGTGACATTGGCCGGCGCCGCCCACACCTCGATGCTGAACTCGCCGGTCTGCTTGATGCGGTCGAAGAGCTTGCGGCTGCTCTGCGTGGTGGCCTGCACCTTGCCGCCGGCTCCGATCCTGATGCCCCAGCCACCCACGTACTCGACGTCGCCGGTGGCCAGCAGGTTCAGCTGCGGCTCCACGGGGCTGGTGTCGATGACCTCGCCATTGATCAGGTCCTTGAACTGGTACTTGGCGATGGTGAACTCCTCGAAGCGGTTGCCGCCCGCGGCGGGGGTGCCGTCGAGCAGGCGCAGCGCACGGCTGACCTGCAGTTCCGGATCGACGTCCGTCTCCGGCACCGCGTTGGCGAAGGCCTGGATGGCCGCCAGCATCTCCGCGGCGTCGGCGGCGCAGTTGTTGGTCCAGCAGTTGTGGGCATCGCCCTGCGGCGTGGGCAGCAGGCGGTTCACGAAACGCGAGGCCGGCGGATCATCCAGGTTGATCTTGGAGCGTGCCGCGGCATAGGCCTCCTTCACGTCCGCGCTGGCGAAGTTGCCGGGCGCCGGCTGCAGGGCATTGGGCGAGTGGCAGCGCGAGCAGTGCTCGGCCAGCAGCTTGTACACCGTGGAGCCGAACAGGTCCGGCGCGTCCGGGAAGGTCTTGGTGGCACCCACCGGAACATCCGGCGGGGCCTGCAGCTCGATCTTGGTGCCGCCGTTGCCGACGCCGCCCACCCAGTTCTGGATCCAGCCGGTGAGGATGTCGGCGCAGGCCAGCGCGCTCGACAGCCAGCAGTTGTGGCCACCGGCCACCTTGGTGACGATGGCCGACTGGTCCGGCTGCAGCGTGTCGACGTAAGGCAGCGCCTCGGAATAGGCGATGTTCACGTCGTCGTTGCGCGCGAAGCGCGGCGCCTGGCCGGGCGTGGCGGCGTTGTGGCAGCCCCCGCAGCGGGTGTTGGCCTTCACGTTCTCCCAAAAGGCGAGGGGGAACCCCCGCCAGCCGGCCCCCGCGGGGCCGGGGCGGGGGGACGTCTTGACCCACG
>QGUX01000109.1 GCA_003242275.1 Pseudomonadota bacterium
ACTCGCCGAAGCGGCGGCTGATCGCATGGTGCGCGGCATGGTCCATGCGGGTGTTGCGGAAGAAGATCATCTTGTGGCGGAACAGCGACTGCTCGATCTCGGCGAACTGCGCCCCGGTCACGGCGGTGAGGTCCACGCCGCGGATCTCCGCGCCCATCGCCGCCGCCAGCGGCAGCGCCTCGATGTGGCGCAGCGCCAGCGGCGAGTTGTCGAATCCCTCATGCGGATGCAGGTACATCCAGCCCCCCTCCTGTCGGCTCCTGCGGCGATCCTAAGCGCCCGCCCGCCATTGCGGCCAGCGTGCCGGAAGGACTAGGCTGTGCCGTCCGACGGTCCATGAGTCCGACAAGAAGCACAAGTACAGCCATGAAGGATGCGAGCATGAAACTGTTGTCAGAGTTCAAGCAGTTCGCGATGCGGGGCAATGTCATCGACCTCGCCGTCGGTGTGGTGATCGGTACCGCCTTCGGCAAGATCGTGTCCTCGCTGGTGGCCGACGTCATCATGCCACCGCTGGGAATCCTGCTGGCCGGCGTCGATTTCTCCGAGCTGGCCGTCAACGTGGGCACCGGGCGGGACGGCGAGCCGGTGCTGCTGAAGTACGGCCTGTTCCTGCAGTCCGTGATCGACTTCCTGATCATCGCCTTCGTGATCTTCATGGCGATCAAGGGGATCAACAAGCTGCAGCGTCCGCCCGCGCCGGCCGAGCCTCCGCCGCCGCCGCGCAACGAGGTGCTGCTCGAGGAGATCCGCGACCTGTTGAAGCAGCAGCGCTCCTGACCGCTGGTGGCACCGCCTTCAGCCCACGTCGGCGAAGGCGGTGCGGGTCAGGTTGTCGTGGCCGGAGGTCGTGACGACCACGTCGTCCTCGATGCGGATGCCGCCGCAGGGCGCGAGCCGCTCGATCACAGGCCAGTTCAGCGCGCCCGCGTGCGGGCCCGAGCGCAGCCGGTCGAGCAGGCTGCCGATGAAGTAGAGCCCGGGCTCCACCGTCACCACCATGCCGGGTTCGAGCCGCCGCGTCAGCCGCAGCGCGGGATGGCCGGGCGGCCGGGGAACGGGCTCGGCGTCGTGGGCGGGCCGGAAGCCGCCCACGTCGTGCACCTGCAGGCCGAGCAGGTGGCCCAGCCCGTGGGGCAGGAAGGCGGCGGTGACGCCGCTCTCCAGGGCGGCCTCGGGTTCCATGCGCAGCAGGCCCGCGTCGCGCAGCACGCGCGCCACCAGGCGGTGCGCCATCAGGTGCAGCTCGCGCCAGTCCACGCCGGGGGCCACGGCCTCGCACAGCTCCTGCTGCACCCCGTCCATGGCTTCCACGAGGTTGGCGAACAGGCCCGGCGCACGCGCCCACGTGCGGGTGATGTCGCTGGCGTAGCCGCGGCAGCTGGCACCTGCATCGATCAGCAGCGACAGTGAACGGGCCGGGACCAGCGTGTCGCGCCGCTGGTAGTGGAGCGTCGCCGCGTGGTCGTTCAGCGCCACGATGGGCGGGTAGGGAAGCTCGTTCTCCCCCTGCCGCACGGCGCCGAGGAAGGCCAGCAGGATGTCCAGCTCGGCGCCGCCCTCGCGGAAGCGCCGTTCGGCGGCGAGGTGCCCGGCGACGGCGATGTGGTTGGCCTCGCGGATGCAGGCCACCTCGTAGGCGCTCTTGATGCAGCGTGCCTGCTCCAGCCGGGCCAGGAGCTGCGGCGGGTTCCACTGCCACTGCGGGCTGGGCGGGGCCATCTCGCCGATGAAGGCCAGGCGGCCGCCCGCCTGCTGCGCCAGCGCCATCGCGGCGTCCGCGTCCGCGACCACGGTGATGTCGAACAGTCCGGTCCAGGGATCCTCGGGCGGCTCGGGGGGGCTGTGCCAGTAGTCCTGTGGTGCCACGAACAGCAGGCGCGGACGGGCGCCGGGGGCAATGTGCAGGAGGCTGCCGGGTGCGGCCGGCGGCGGCACCAGCCACAGGAACCAGGGATTGGGCCGGAACGGGAAATGCTGGTCGTCGAGGAACACCGTGTGCTCGACTCCCGCGGCGATCACCACGCCGTCCAGCTGCAGCGCATCCAGCGCGGCATCGAGCACCGCCTGCGCGTCGCGCAGGTGGCCCGCGTACAACACCTCGTTGAGCGGGTTGGTTCCCATGCCTTGGCTCATGATGCCGCCGCGCCCTCGCAGTTGCCATATCCACTGTCGGCGATCCGCGACGTGGTGCGTTGGCGCGACAAACCATTTTGAATGGCTTCACGGAACTGGATAGACTTTGTTGTTGCGACGCGAATCGAAGGATCGCCACGATCCCCGCAATGCGCGGCGTTCCGGTTCCTGGGTCGCTTTTTCCACTCAAATCGGGGAATCATCCAATGAAGACCAAACTCGCTCTCAGTGCCGTTGCCGTGGCGCTGGCGCTCGCCGCCTGCTCGAAGCAGCAGGAGACCCTGTCGGCCGCCGAGGAGGCCGCGTCCGCCGCCACCGAGTCGGCCGCCGTGGCCACCGAGGCTGCTGCTGACGCCGCCCAGGCCGCTGCCGATGCGTCCGCCGAGGCTGCTGCCGCCGCCGGCGAGGCCGCCGAGGCTGCCGCTGCGGCCACCGAGGAGGCCGCCGACGCCGCTGCTGCGGCGAACTGAAGCAGGCCTCGAGCCGCACTGCGCCCGGCCGCGAGGCCGGGCATCGAGCCCGGCCAGGTCCTCCTGCCCGGGCTCGATTGTTGTCGGAGCCGATGAATGACGGTCAGCCTGCGCGACGCGCGCGAACACGAACAGGACTGCGCCTGGATCGAGAGTGTCTACCGGGACTACCTCGATGACCTGCGCGCGCGCCGCACCGGACTCTTTCCCGTGCTCGGCGCGGTCGGGCTCGCCGAGAGCCGCCTCGTGCAGGGCTGGCTTGCCGACCGTGACGCCACGCTGCTGACCATCCTCCACCACGGGCGGCGCGCGGGTTTCGCGCTGCTGGTGGCGCAGCACGGCCGGCACGGCATCGACTACCGGCTCACCGAATTCTTCGTCGCCCGGCCGCTGCGCCGGCGGGGCCTGGGGCGGGAGGCCGCACGGCTGATCTTCGACCGCTTTGCAGGCCGCTGGGAGGTGGTGCAGGATGCGGGCAGCCCCTCGGCCATCGCGTTCTGGCGCAATGTGCTGGCGGCGTACACCGGCGGGGATTATCGTGAGCGCACCGGCCACGGCGAAGTGCGCCAGTACTTTTCATCGGCCAAAAGAACAAAGGGGTGATCCATGGGGATTTCCAGGAGACTGACCGGGGCGTGTGCGCTCGTCGTCGGCATGATGCTGCTGGCGGCTGCGCCACGGGCGGGCGCGGCGATGCCCGGCCTGTACTTCTCCGGCTTCTACATGGATTCGGCGCTGGCGTACTCCACCGCGGACGTGAAGCAGCAGACCATGGAGGACTGGCGGGTCGCCATCTGGCGTGACGAGATCGGCGGCGACGTCCTCGACCTCGAGGAATACGACTTCGACCGCACCGACATCGGCTACAGCTTCGGCGTCGGCTACCAGATGTCGCAGTACTTCGCCGCCGAACTGGCCTATGTGCAGATCGGCGAGGCGCGCTACGCGGCCGTCGGCAACGTGCAGGCCGGCGGCGAGGGCGGGCAGGTGTACCGCACGGCCACCGAAATGAGGACGCGCGCGCGCGGACTGGGCCTGTCGGGCATTGCGATCTGGCCGATGGGCGACCGCTTTTCGCTGGATGCGCGCGGCGGCGTGCTGTGGGGCAAGAAGAAGGTCAGCTACACCGTGGTCGTGCAGGGCGTGGGCTACGCCGACGGATCGATGAAGGACGATTCCATCGCGTACATGCTCGGCGCCGGCATCAACTGGTCGATGTCGCCGGGCACGGCCATCCGCCTGGGCTACGTGCGGTTGCAGAACGCGCTGTTCGACGACCGCCACGCCGGTTCTTGGTTGCTGGGACTGAAATACGCCTGGTGAGCCATCGGGCGCCTCACGCCGCCAGCAGCGGCGCGAGGTAGTGGCCGGTGGCGCTGCCCGCATTGCCGGCGATTTCCTCGGGCGTGCCGGTGGCGACGATGCGCCCGCCATGCGTGCCGCCGCCGGGCCCCAGGTCGATGATCCAGTCGGCGGTCTTGACCACGTCGAGGTTGTGCTCTATCACCACCACGGTGTTGCCCTCGTCGCGCAGCCGGTGCAGCACGGTCAGCAGTTGCGCCACGTCGTGGAAGTGCAGGCCGGTGGTGGGCTCGTCGAGGATGTACAGCGTGCGGCCGGTGGCGCGCTTGGCCAGCTCGCGCGCCAGCTTCACCCGCTGGGCCTCGCCGCCTGACAGCGTGGTGGCGTTCTGCCCGAGCTGGATGTAGCCCAGCCCCACGTCCATCAGCGTCTGCAGCTTCGAGGCGATCATCGGCACGGCCGCGAAGAAGGCATTGGCCTCCTCGATGGTCATCTGCAGCACTTCGTGGATGTTCTTGCCGCGCCAGCGTATCTCCAGCGTCTCGCGGTTGTAGCGCCGGCCCTGGCACACGTCGCAGGGCACGTACACGTCGGGCAGGAAGTGCATCTCCACGCGGATCACGCCGTCGCCCTGGCAGGCTTCGCAGCGGCCGCCCTTGACGTTGAAGCTGAAGCGCCCCGGCCCGTAGCCGCGGGCACGCGCCTCGGGTACCTGCGCGAACAGCTCGCGCAGCGGCGCGAACAGTCCGGTGTAGGTGGCCGGGTTCGAGCGCGGCGTGCGGCCGATGGGGCTCTGGTCGATGTCGATGACGCGGTCGATGTGCTCCAGGCCCTCGATGGATTCCACCTTCGGCGCGTCGAAGCCGGTCAGGCCGAGGTGGCGCGCCACGCCGGCGTACAGCGTGTCATTCACCAGCGTGGACTTGCCCGAGCCGGACACGCCGGTGACGCAGGTGAACAGGCCCACCGGGAACTCCACCGTGACATGCTGCAGGTTGTTGGCATGCGCGCCGACGATGCGGATGGCTTCCTTCTGCGGCGGCGTGCGCTGCCGGGGCACCTCGATGCGGCGGCGGCCGGAGAGGTAGTCGCCGGTCAGCGAGGCCGGGTTGGCGCACACCTCGGCCGGCGTGCCCTGCGCCACCACGCGGCCGCCGTGCACGCCGGCGCCGGGGCCGATGTCGAGCACGTGGTCGGCGGTCATGATGGCGTCCTGGTCGTGCTCCACGACCAGCACGGTGTTGCCCAGGTCGCGCAGGCGCTTGAGCGTGGCCAGCAGCCGCGCGTTGTCGCGCTGGTGCAGGCCGATGGAGGGCTCGTCGAGGATGTACAGCACGCCGGTCAGGCCCGAGCCCACCTGGCTGGCGAGGCGGATGCGCTGCGCCTCGCCGCCGGAGAGCGTCTCGGCGCTGCGGTCCAGCGTCAGGTAGTCCAGGCCCACGTCCACCAGGAAGCGCAGCCGGTCGGCCACTTCCTTGACGATGCGCGCGGCGATCTCGCCGCGCCAGCCCGCCACCGCCAGTCCCTCGAAGTGCTCCAGCGCCCTGGCCACCGACAGCTCGGCGATCTCGGGCAGCGTGTGCCCGGCCACGTGCACATGGCGCGCGGTGGCGTTCAGGCGCGCGCCGCCGCACTCGGCGCAGCGGCGCGTGCCGCGGTAGCGGCCCAGCTCCTCGCGCACCGTGACCGATTCGGTCTCGCGGTAGCGGCGCTCCATGTTGGGCAGGATGCCCTCGAAGGGATGCGAGCGCTTGACCGTGCGGCCGCGCGCGTCGATGTGGCGGAACTCGATCTCGGTGCCGCCGCTGCCGTACAGCACCACCTGCCGCACCGTCTCCGGCAGCTTCTTCCACGGCATTTCCACGTCGAAGCCATAGTGCGCGGCCAGCGCCTGCATCATCTGGAAATACCAGGCATTGCGCCGGTCCCAGCCGCGGATCGCGCCGCCGGCGATCGAAAGCTCCGGGTGGGTGACCACGCGCGCCGGATCGAAGAACTCCTGGTAGCCCAGGCCGTCGCAGGCCGGGCAGGCGCCGGCCGGACTGTTGAAGGAGAACATCTTCGGCTCGAGCTGCGGCACCGAATAGCCGCACTGCGGGCAGGCGTGCAGGCTGGAGAACACCAGCTCCTCGCCGTGCCTGCCGCCGCCGGCGAAGGCCAGCCGTGCCACGCCCTTGCCCAGCCGCAGTGCCGTCTCGAAGGATTCGGCCAGGCGCTGGGCGATGTCCTCGCGCACCTTGAAGCGGTCGACCACGGCCTCGATGGTGTGCTTGCGCTTCGCGTCGAGCGCCGGAATGGCGTCGAGCTCGTGCACCCTGCCATCCACGCGCGCACGCACGAAGCCCTGCGCGGAGAGGTCGGCGATGACCTCGTGGTGCTCGCCCTTGCGGTCCACCACCAGCGGCGCGAGCAGCAGGCAGCTCTCGCCCTCGGGGAGCTTCAGCACCTGGTCCACCATCTGGCTCACCGTCTGCGCCGTCAGGTCCACGCCATGGTCGGGGCAGCGCGGGATGCCGGCGCGCGCGTACAGCAGGCGCAGGTAGTCGTAGATCTCGGTGACCGTGCCCACGGTGGAGCGCGGGTTGTGGCTGGTGGCCTTCTGCTCGATGGCGATGGCCGGGGACAGGCCCTCGATGGAGTCCACGTCCGGCTTCTCCATCATCGACAGGAACTGTCGGGCGTAGGCCGACAGCGACTCCACGTAGCGGCGCTGGCCCTCGGCATACAGGGTGTCGAAGGCCAGCGAGGACTTGCCCGAGCCCGACAGGCCGGTGATCACGATCAGCCGGTTGCGGGGCAGGTCGACATCGATGTTGGCCAGGTTGTGGGTGCGGGCGCCGCGGACGCGGATGAAATCCATGGCTGGGCCGTGAGGGTCTGCCGGAACCAAAACAGGTACTATAGCCGCCGGAGCCGGGGCGGCGCGCGCCCATGGCGGGTCGCGCCAATCGGGGTGAACAAGACAGTTTCTGCGGGTTCCCCGGCGCCGGGCACCCGGCTTACGCTCTCCACATCGACACGCTCAACAGGGGTTCCTCTCATGGCACGCGGCATCAACAAGGTCATCCTCATCGGCAACCTCGGGCAGGATCCCGAAACCCGCACCACGCCGGGCGGCACCACCGTCACCAACATCCGCATCGCCACCACCGAGAGCTGGACCGACCGCGCCAGCGGCGAGAAGAAGGAGTCCACCGAGTGGCACACCGTGGTGCTGTGGAACCGCCTGGGCGAGATCGCCGCCGAGTACCTGCGCAAGGGCCAGCAGGTGTACATCGAGGGCCGCCTGCAGACCCGCAAGTGGCAGGACAAGCAGGGCAACGACCGCTACACCACCGAGATCGTGGCCAGCGACATGCAGATGCTGGGCGGGCGGGGGGCGGCTGCGCCGCAGGAAACCCGTGACACGCGCGATACTGGCGGCTCGCGGCAGGCCGCGGCGGCGCCGGCGGGCGCCGGGCCGGATTTCGACGACGACATCCCCTTCTAGGGATTTCGACGGGACCTTCCCTTCCAGGAAGGGACCCGGCCGGGCGGCCAAGGCCGCCCGCTGCTGGGGCATTCCCTGATTTCGCCGCCCGCCGGCCCGGATCCTCTTCACCTCCGGGCAGGCGCCCCCATATTCGGTCCCATGCCGAAGCCCGATCCGGTTCCATCGCGCGCGGCGCGGTGCCTGCCGCGCTGGCTGGCCGCGCTCACGCTGGCGGGCGCCTCGCCGGCGATCGCCCGCGAACTGCCGCAGTTGGAGATCACGTCCCAGGACCGTGTGCTGGTCGTGGCGCCGCATCCCGACGACGAGACGCTGTGTTGCGCCGGGGTGCTGCAGCGTGCCGCGGCGGTCGGCGCGGAAGTGGGCATCGTGTGGATGACCGCGGGCGATGGCGCGCGCTTCAACGCCCTGCTGGCGCGGGTCACGCCCTGGTCCACCGGCCGGCAGATGGTGAGGCTGGGCAAGCGGCGGCTGCGCGAGGCAGCGGCGGCGGCCGGCGTGCTGGGCGTGCCGGAGACCACCCTGTGGATCCTGGGCTACCCGGACCGGGGACTGGCGCGCCTGCTCGATCCGGCCAGCGACCAGCCCTTCCGTTCCGCCTATACCCGGCGCGCCGACATTCCGTACGTGGAGGCCGTTTCTGCATCCAGCACCATCACGGCGGCCGGGCTGCACGCCGACCTGGTGCAGGTGATCCGCGAATTCCGGCCCAGCTGGGTCATCGCGCCGGCGGTGGAGGATGCGCATCCCGACCATCGCGCCACCGGCGAGCTGGTGCGGCAGGCGCTGGCCACGTCGGGTGCGAAGGCAAGGCTGGCCGGCTACATCGTCCACGCCGGCCGGCAATTGCCGGCCCGGCGCGGCTTCCGGCCGCACCTGGCGCTCGAGGCCGCCTCGGCGGCGGGCGGCAACCTGCATGCCCTGGAGCTGACCGCCGAGGAACGGCATCGCAAGGCCGAGGCGCTGCGCCAGCACCGCTCGCAGATGCGCCGCATGGCCCGATTCCTGAAATCCTTCGTCCGGCGCGACGAGCTGTTCGTGGTGGACCTGCCGGACGCGGCGGGCGCGGCGACCGAGGAGGGCTGAAGGCCCGTCAGTGGGTCATCGCGTACAGGATGTAGTTGATGCCGAAGCGGTAGCCCAGCGCGGTCATTTCCTGAGGGTAGTCCGGGTCGTCCGCATGCTCCCAGGAGTCGCCCATGTCCATGTTGAAGTTCATCACCACCATCAGGCGGCCGTGCTCGTCGAGGATGCCCTTCCACATCGGCGGCGTGCCATCGGGGGCGACCCGGATCTGCCCGCTGCCGTCGCGGTAGAGGTGCCGCTTGCCGGGGATCTGCGTGCGCCGGCTGATGTCGTACACCACGTGCAGCAGCGGGTCGTCCTCGGTCAGGTCGATCACGGGCAGGTCCGGGAACACCCGTCCCATGCCCTGCATGAAGACCTCGTACTCGTAGGCGCCGTGGAAGTCGTCGGCGACCAGGAAGCCGCCGCGCAGCAGGTACTCGCGCAGCGCCGCGGCCTCCTCGTCGGAGAGGTACCAGCGTCCCACCTGCTGCGCGAACAGCCACGGGTAGTCGAACAGCCTGGGGTCGGTGGCCCGCAGGTGGATGCTGTCGTCGGCGCTGTGCAGGCGCGTGAGGCGCCGGATGCCCTGGGTGAAGTGGTATTCGGCCTCGGGGTAGTCGATGGCCCACCAGGGCCGCCATGCGAAGCGGTCGTTGCCGGCGTGGGGGACGTACATCAGCCGGGCGATGCGGAACTCGTGCTGCGGCAGGTCGTCCCCGCGGCCGCCCTGGGCGGCGAGGACCAGCCCGCCGGCCGCCAGGAGCAGCAGGGCCGCGAGGGCGAGGACACGCGGCAGGCGCGGAAAGGGCCGGGCGGGCGGCGTCAGGTCCATGCCGGGGACTATACGATGACGTCCCATTGTGCGACGCACAATCGGTAGAATCCCGGGTCCGGTTCCGCAATCCAGGTGTTCATGTCCGGTCGCTATTTCATCAAGACCTTCGGCTGCCAGATGAACGAGTACGACTCTTCCCGCATGGGTGACGTGCTCGCCGCCGCGGAAGGACTGGAGCCCGCACCGGACGAAGCCTCGGCAGACATCCTGCTGATGAACACCTGCTCGGTGCGCGACAAGGCCGAGGACAAGGTCTACTCGCTGCTGGGCCACTGGCGCCTGATCAAGCAGGAGCGCCCGCACGTGATCATCGGCGTGGGCGGCTGCGTGGCCAGCCAGGAGGGCGAGGCCATCACCCAGCGCGCGCCCTACGTGGACCTGGTGTTCGGGCCGCAGACCATCCACCGCCTGCCCGAGATGCTCAAGGCACTGCGCAGCACCGGCCGGCCGCAGGTGGACGTGAGCTTCCCGGAGATCGAGAAGTTCGACCGCCTGCCGGCGCCGCGTGCCGAGGGCGCCACCGCGTTCGTGTCCATCATGGAGGGCTGCAGCAAGTTCTGCAGCTACTGCGTGGTGCCGTACACGCGCGGCGAGGAGGTCAGCCGCCCGGCCGCCTCGGTGCTGGAGGAGATCCGCGGCCTGGTGGCGCAGGGCGTGGGCGAGATCACGCTGCTGGGCCAGAACGTGAACGCTTACGAGGGCGCGCGCGAGGACGGCGCGCCGCCGATGGACCTGGGCCAGCTGATCCGCGCCATCGCCGCGATGCCGGGCGTGGAGCGCATCCGCTTCACCACCTCGCATCCGGTCAACTTCAACGATTCACTGATCGAGGCCTTCGCGCACACGCGCAAGCTGGTGGACCACCTGCACCTGCCGGTGCAGTCCGGCTCCGACCGCATCCTGGCGCTGATGCGCCGCGGCTACACGGCGCTGGAGTTCAAGCAGAAGCTGCGCAGGCTGCGTGCGGTACGGCCGGAGATCAGCATCTCCACCGACATCATCGTCGG
>QGUX01000110.1 GCA_003242275.1 Pseudomonadota bacterium
ACGCTGCTGCCGCCATGCGCAGCGCTTCGCGCGGGAACTGGCCGCGGCCGGCCACGAGATCCTCAATGACGTGGTGCTGAACCAGGTGCTGGTGTCGTTCGGTCCGCCGGAGCGCACGCTCCGCGTCATCGACGCCCTGCAGAAGGACGGCACCTGCTGGTGCGGCGGCACGGTGTGGCAGGGACGCACGGCCATGCGCATCAGCGTCTCGTCCTGGGCCACCACCGACGCGGACGTGGAGCTGAGCCTGGCGGCCATGCTGCGCATCGCGGCGGCAATGCGCTGAGCGGCGTCACCTCAGCGCCGCGGGAACACCAGCCACGAGCCCGCGGCCGCCACCGCCACCACGACCACGAAGCCCGTCCACGCCGCCGCATCGGCGATGGACGACTGCAGCAGGGGCTGCCAGATGAGCGGGGTGGCGAAGGTCACCAGCGCCGCCAGCTGCGACAGAAGTCCGGCCGCGGCCGCGCCCTGGCGCGGGTCGGCCACCACGCGCGGCAGTGCCGAGGTCACCACCGCGATCAGCGCGCCCTGCAGCAGCATCCACGCCGCCAGCGCCGCCTGCCGCGGTGCATCCGCCAGTCCCGGCATGAACAGCGGCACGCTGGTGGCGATGGTGGCCAGGATCAGCACCGTCAGCAGCGCACCGTCGCGCCAGCCGCGGGCCAGCAGCGCGCCGGCGATGAAACCGGCCGGCACCATGATCAGGTTGGCGCCGGCGAGGATGTTGGAGGCCTGTCCCACCGGCACGCCCTGCTGGTGCGCGTACCACTCCGGGTACACCGTGCTCATGCCGAAGCCCACCACGATCAGCAGCGCGAAGGACAGCGACAGGCGCAGCGGTCCCGGTTCCTTCCAGGCCGAGAACAGTTCGGCCAGCCGCATGCGCCCGCGCGGCGCCGCGGGCGCGCGCGGCAGCATCCACATGGTCGCCACCAGCAGGCCGAAGAGCACCAGGTGCAGCCAGTAGCCGCCGCGCCAGCCGGCCGTGCCGGCGAAGCTGCCCGACAGCGCCAGTCCCAGCGACACGCCCACCGGCGAATAGGTGGACCACACCGCCATCGCGCGGCGGCGGCGCGCATCCGCAGCGGTGGCCATGATCAGTCCCGGCGCCGCCGAGTAGGCCCCCACCGCGAGCAGACCCTCCACCACGCGCACCGCCATGAACGCACCCAGGGAATCCGACAGCAGGTAGGCCGCGTTCACCGCCATGCCGATCACGGCCACGACCTGCAGGGCACGATGCGCGCCGATGCGATCGACGATGGAGCCGGCCACCGAGGCCAGCACCGCCGGCAGGATGGTCATCAGCGAGATCAGCAGCGCGAACTGCGCCGGCGTGGCGCCCAGGCTGGCGCCGATGTCCCCGAGGATGGGGATGATCTTCGACAGCGACGCCGTGGTCAGCACGCCGTAGAGGTAGATGAGGCCGATCGACACCCAGCTCCCGGGTGCCGGCGCGAAGCGGCGCGCGGTGTGCGTCATGTGGGATCCCCCGGGGAGTCGTTGTCGTTGGCGGCATGGTACACAATGCCGGCAACGCGGACACCGAGGGGGAGACATGCATCGACGCAACCTGATCCTGGGCGCGGCCGCGGCGCTGGCCGCCGGCTGCACGCGTGGCGCCGCGCCTGCGGCACAGGCCGGGCAAGGTCCCGCCGGGGGCGGACTGACCTTCCTGGTGGCGCATGGCGCGTGGTCGGCCGGCTGGTCGTGGAAGAAGATGCATCCGCTGATGAATGCCGCCGGCCATCGCCTGCTGGTGCCCACCTACACCGGCCTCGGCGAGCGCGAACACCTGGCCAGCCGGGACGTGGACATCGAGACGCACATCAGCGACGTGCTGGGCGTGATCAAGTTCGAGGAGCTCGACGACTTCGTGCTGGTGGCGCACAGCTATGGCGGCCTGGTCGCCACCGCCGTCGCCGACCGCGTTCCGGAGCGCATCAGGAAGCTCATCTACGTGGATGCCTTCGTGCCGCGCGACGGCCAGTCGCTGTTCGACCTGGTGCCGGACCCGGCCCGCGAGCAGCTGCTCTCCGGCATGGCCGCGGGCGATGGCTGGCGCGTGCCGCCCATGCCCATTCCCGAGGACACCTCGCCCGAGGACGTGGCCTGGATCCAGCGTTTCCGCATGCCCCAGCCGCTGCACTGCTTCGACCGGCCGGTGAAGCTGTCGGGAGAGATCCGCGTGCCGCGCGCCTACGTCTATGCGCTGCGCCGGCCGCCGGCGGACACCTTCGGCCCGTTCGCCGCGCGCGCAAGGGAGGAAGGCTGGGCCTACCGCGAGATCGACGCCAGCCACTCCCCGCAGGTGACGGCACCGGAGACGCTGATGGAAGTGCTGGTTTCGCTGGCTTCCTGACGCCGGCGGGCCAGCCGACACCGGACCGGCAGCGCCCCCGCTCCCGCCCAGCCTGATCCATGCCACGCCTGTTCTTCGCGCTCCAGCCGGGCCCCTCGCAGCGACAGGCGATGCACGAAGCGACCCTGCCACTGGTGCGGGAAACCGGCGGCAGGCCTGTCCATCCCGAGGACCTGCACCTGACGCTGTGTTTCCTGGGCGAGGTCCCGGGGCAGCAGGTGGCCACGCTCATCGCCGCCGGCGATCGCGTCCGGCCCCTCGCCGCCCGCATCGCATTCGACCGCATGGACTTCTGGCGCCGGTCACGCGTGCTGTGCCTGCTGCCACGTCGTGACGAAGCAGCCGGGGCCGTGGAAGATCTGGCCGCCGGGCTGCGCAATGCAGCAACCGGAGCCGGATTCACGCCCGACGCCCGGCCCTTCATCGCGCACGTGACCATCGCGCGCAAGGTCTCGCCGGCAAAGGCAGGCAACCATGCATGGCCGCTCGCCCTGCCTGCGCCACTGGACTTCGCCTCTGGCGGCTTTGCATTGTTGTCCAGCACCGGCGGCGGCGATGAACCGCGCTACAAGGTGGTGCATGCCTGGGACGGCCCGCCACCCCTGCCCTCACCCGCCCGCGGGTCATAGCTTCGCCCAGGGTTGCCGCCTCCGGGGGGCAGCGTTTCAATACGCCCCTGGATCGGGAGGGACCTCGCCCATGAAAACCGCACGCATCGCCTGCCTGCTCACCATCCTCGCCTCGCCCGTGCTGGCGCCGGCCGCGCAGAATCCGCCGGCCCAGCCCGGTCCCTGCGACCGCGCCTGCCTGGAGGGCTTCGTCGACCGCTACCTCGCCGCCATGCGCGACAACGTGGTCAGCGACGGGCTGTTCGCGCGCGAGGTGAAGTTCACCGAGAACGGCATCCGCCTGCCACTGGGCGGCGAAGGCCTGTGGTTCGACATGAACGGCATCGGCAAGTACAGGTTCTACGTGCCCGACGTGGAGACCCAGCAGGTGGCCTACATCGGCACGGTGCGCTACGGCGGCCGGACGGAGACCGACGGCACGCTGGCCGCCATCGCGCTGCGCCTGAAGATCCGCAACAACAGGATCACCGAGGTGGAGCAGCTGGCCGTCCGCCCGGACAACACCGCGCAGGTGACCGGCGGCGGCCAGTCCGCGCCCAGCCGCTTCCCGCCCACCGGCGAGGCGGTGGAGGCCATGGGCCAGCCGCACGAGATCTTCCGCCAGGTCATCCCGGAGAACAAACGCGCCACGCGCGAGGAACTGATCAAGACGGCCAACTACTACTTCACCGGCCTGCAGCGCAACGACGGCAAGGGCTACTACCCGTTCACCGACGATTGCGTGCGCTATGAGAACGGCATCGACGTGCTGGCCGGTCGCCCGGGCCCGAACGGCGAGCCCGCGAAGCGCACCCGGTGCAAGGAGCAGTTCGAGAACGGTTCGTTGAACGGCATCGTCTCGCGCATCCGCGACCGGCGCTTCGTGGCGGTGGACCGGGAACGGGGCATCGTGTTCTCGTTCGCGTTCTTCGACCATGACCGGATCAACTGGACCTGGCAGCTGGCGGAACTGTTCAGGATCGAGGATGGGTTGATCCGGCGGATCGAGGCGGTGTTCCACCGGGCGCCGTATGGCATCAACTCGGGGTGGAGCACTTACGAGCAGGGGATGTCGGAGGAGCTGCAGGACGTCCGGTGAGCCGGTGGTAAAGGCGACGGTCTGCGTCGCCAGGACGGCGCGGGTGCGGCGGACCCCGGATTCGTCGGGGTCGACGCCGTCCTCAGGGTGCGCGTGGCGTCCTCATCGACCGGCGTCCGCCTCCACCCGGGCGAAGTCGCCGGCCTTCACGATGGTGAGCTTCGAGGGGTCGATGTACTTCCTCACCGCGGCGCGCACCTGTTCGGGCGTCAGCGCCATCACGCGCTCCTCGAAGACCTTGTCCCAGGTGAGCAGGGTGCGGCCGGCGTCCAGGTGCGACAGCAGGCGGGTGGCCAGCGCGGCGTCCTGGGAGCGCTGGTCGGCATAGCCCAGGCGCCAGCCGGACTTGGCCTTGGCCACCTCCTCGTCGGTGAAGCCCTCGTCGATGACCTTCTGCAGTTCCTCGCGCAATGCGGCCTCCACGCGGGCGATGTTCTGCGGCGCGGCGATGGCCTGCGCCATCCAGCCGCCGGCGCGGTCGAAGATGGGCCCTGCGACCTGCGAGCCGACCGAGTAGCTCAGGCCCTCCCGGACGCGGATGCGCCCGAACAGGCGCGAGTCGAAACCCGCGTCGCCGCCCAGCATGTAGTCGGCCAGCAGCAGCGCCGGGTAGTCCGGGTCGTTCTGGTTGACCTCGATGTTCAGCCGCGCGAGCAGCACGGCGTTTTCCTTGTCCGGCGTCTGGATGGTGATGTTCGCCGGCGCGATGTCACGGTGCTCGCGCGTGATGCGCGACCAGGGTGCGCCGCTGCGCCAGTCGCCGAGGCTCTCCCGGATCGCCGCGAGCACCTCCTCCTCGTCGAAGTCGCCGACGATGGAGATCAGTGCGCGGTCGGCGCCATAGAAGGTGCGGTGGAAACGGCGCACGTCCTCCAGCGTCACCGCGCGGACGCCCTCGATCTGTTCCTGCAGCGTGCCCGAATAGCGCGGGTCCCCCTTGGGGTAGATGTTGAAGTGCCGGGACAGCGCTTCGGAGGCCAGCGACGAGGGCTCCGACAGCGAGGACTCGAGACTGGTGATGGCCTGGTTCTTGAGCTGGTTGAACTCGCTCTCGGGGAAGGAGGGTTCGCGCAGCACATGCGCGGCCAGGCGGATCGCCGCCGCGAGGTTGGGGCGCGTGGTCTGGAAATTCGCGCCCATCGAGCCCACGCCGCCGCTGACGTTGAGCCGCGTGAACTCGTCGCGGAGCTGCTCGCGGCTGTAGCGCGTGGTGCCGCGCATCAGCATGCTGCCGGTGAGCGCCGCGACGTATTCCTGGCCGAACAGCGTACGCTCGTCGCCGGCCGGCAGCGACATGCGGAAGACCACGGTATTGCCGCGGTTCTTCTTCGACAGCAGTGCGATCCTCATGCCGCCGACCTCGACCCGGCGCACGCGCTGCTCGATGTTCTCCGGGCTGGGGTCGAACTCCTCGGCCTCGACCACCACCTGCCTGGGCTTGAAGTCCTTGAGCGCCTCGGCCGCGCTGGCCACGCGCGGGATCTCGGCGCGCTGCGGATTGTCCTCATGCAGGAACATGCCGAGCACGCGGTTGTCGCGGCGGAAGTACCTGCCGGCGGCGGCGACGGCCTGGTCGGCCGTGACGGCCTGCTGCCGGTCGCGGTTCAGGAAGAACATGCGCCAGTCGCCGAGCGCGATGAATTCCGACAGCTCCACACCGATGCTCTCGTGGTCGGCCATGGTCCGCTCGTTGGCGTTGGCGAAGCTCAGGCGCGCCCGTTCCATCTCGGCCGCGGTCAGCGGCTCGGCGGCGAAGTCTTCCACCGCGCGGATCAGCTCCTGCTGCACCGGCTCGACGGGATCACCCTTCTTCACGACCGCGCCGAAGTAGCGCAGCGTGCCGTCCACGCCGGCGATGCCGCCGCCCAGCACCTGCGTGGCCTTGCCGGTCTCCACCAGCGCCTTGTGCAGCCGGCCCGAAGGGACGGCGGTCAGCGCGAAGCTGGCGAAGTCCAGCGCCGCGTCGTCCTCGTGCAGCGGCGAGGGCGTCTTGTACGCCACCACCACGATCTGGATGTCGCCCACGCGGCGCACCACCACGCTGCGCTCGCCGTCCTGCGTGGGCTCGACGGTCCACAGCTTCGGCAGCGTGCGCCCGGGCCTGGGGATCGCGCCGAAATGGCGGTTGATCTTCTCCAGCGTGGCGGCCGGGTCGAACCGCCCCGCCACCAGCAGCACGGCATTGTCCGGCTGGTAGTAGCGGCGGTAGAAGGCCTGCAGGTTCTCGATCTCGACGTTCTCGATGTCCGAACGGTTGCCGATGGTCGAATTGCCGTAGTTGTGCCAGTCGTAGGCGATGCTCTGCATGCGCTTGAACAGCACGTTCAGCGGCGAGTTCTCGCCCCGCTCGTACTCATTGCGCACCACCGTCATCTCGGTATCGAGGTCCTCCTTCGCCACCCTTGAGTTGACCATGCGGTCGGCTTCCATCATCAGCGCCCAGTCGAGGTTCTCCTCGCTGGCCTGGAACACCTCGAAATAGTTGGTGCGGTCGATGGAGGTGGTGCCGTTGAAGCGCATGCCGCGGCCATTGAACTCCCGGCCGATGTCGGGGATGTTGGCCGTGCCCTTGAACAGCAGGTGCTCGAGCAGGTGCGCCATGCCGGTCTCCCCGTAGCCCTCGTGGCGCGAACCGACCAGGTAGGTCATGTTGACGGTGATGGTGGGCTTGGACTGGTCGGGAAACAGCAGCACCGTGAGCCCGTTGTGCAGCCGGTACTCGGTGATGCCCTCGACCTCGGTGATGCGCTCGGGCGGCGGCGGCGCGGCGGCGAACGCGGCGGTGGCGAGGAACAGCAGCAGCAGCGCCAGGGACTGGCGCGCGGAAGCTCGCGGGGACATGGCGGGACTCCGTGGGCGTTGCGGCGGACGATGGACCGGCATTGCCGCCCGATCCTTGCAGACCCGTGGTGGCGCCGCAAGCAAGGCGCCACCCGCGGTTGCGGCCGCCGCGAGGATCGCGGCGGAATCGCAGGCCGGGCGGCCCGGCCTGCACCAGGTGGGCTACTTCGCGCGCTTTGCCACCACCGGCGTTTCCATCGGCCCCTGGCCCATGTCGATCACGCTGGTGAGGTTGAGCTCGTCGCCCTTCACCTTGCCGGAGTACTTGATCACCATCGGCGGCATGCCTTCCATCATGTTGAAGGCCAGGGTGAAGCTCACGTCCTCGCCCTTGACCACCCCGTCGGAGATGGCCACGGGATCGGGCATCATCGCCATCACCAGCGCGCCGGTGAGCTTCTCGCCCTCGGACTTGAGATCGAAGGTCAGTTCCACCGGACCGGCCGGCCCGCCATCCACGGTGGCGTTCCAGCGGCCGTCGATCCCGCCGGCCAGCGCGGGCGCCGCCAGCAGGGCCGCCGCCAGGCCGGCGACATAATGGGCAGTCTTCTTCATCGATATCCCTTCTGGATCCAGAGGTTGTGGGAGGCGGGATTGTATGGGGCCGGATCCCGGGCCCGCACCTGCGACTTCGGCCCGGCGCCGGACCGGGTCCCGCGGCCCCCCTCCCCGGGCTCGCAAGGGGCAATTTGAGGTTGCGGCGGCGCCCGGCCTCTGGTAAATCATGCCCCCATGCGAGCCCTGTTTTTCTTCTGGCACTACTTTTCCGATCCGGCAAGAGCGGCGGAAGGACTGGGCGTGCGCTGAAGGCAGCAACCAAACGAACCCGGAAAAACCGCCAGCAGAACTGGCGGTTTTTTTTTGGGGAGAAGGCAAGGAGAGGACCGTGACCGTCAATACCGATGACCTGCGCATCAGGACGATGCGGGAGATGATCACGCCAGCGGAGCTGCTGGCCGACTGTCCCCGCGATGACGCAGCCAGCACCACCGTGGTCGCGGCCCGGCAGGCGGTGCAGAAGATCCTGAAGGGCGAGGACGACCGCCTGATCGTGGTGGTGGGCCCCTGCTCCATCCATGACCCCGAGGCGGCCATGGACTATGCCCGCCGGCTGGTGGCCGAGCGCCGCCGCCTCGCCGACAAGCTCGAGGTCGTGATGCGCGTGTACTTCGAGAAGCCGCGCACCACCGTGGGCTGGAAGGGCCTGATCAACGATCCCGACCTCGACGGCAGCTTCGACATCGGCAAGGGCCTGCACGTGGCGCGCAACCTGCTGCTGGCGGTGAACCGCATGGGCCTGCCCGCCGGCTGCGAGTTCCTCGACATCATCACGCCGCAGTACTTCGCCGACCTGGTCACCTGGGGCGCCATCGGCGCGCGCACCACCGAGAGCCAGGTGCACCGCGAGATGGCCTCGGGCCTGTCGTGCCCGGTGGGCTTCAAGAACGGCACCGACGGCAACGTGAAGATCGCCATCGACGCGGTGCAGGCCGCGGCGCATCCGCACCACTTCCTGGCCGTCACCAAGCACGGCAAGACCGCCATTGCCTCCACCACCGGCAATGCCGACTGCCACGTGATCCTGCGCGGCGGCAAGGCGCCGAACTACGACGCCGGCAGCGTCGCCGCCGTGTGCCAGCAGCTCGAGGCCGCGGGCCTGGTGCCGCGGGTGATGATCGACGCCAGCCACGGCAACTCCAGCAAGAAACCCGAGAACCAGCCGGCGGTGCTGGCCGACATCGCGGCGCAGATCGCCTCGGGCAGCACGCGCATCTCCGGCGTGATGATCGAGAGCAATATCAAGGCCGGCCGCCAGGACATCGTGCCCGGCAAGGCGCTGGAATACGGCAAGAGCGTCACCGACGGCTGCATCGACTGGGAGACCACGGTGCGCTCGCTGGACGTGCTGGCCGAGGGCGTGGAGGCCAGCCGCAAGCTGCGCAGGGCCGCGGCCTGAGCCCCGGCGAAGGGGACGTCGCGGATCACCCGCGACGCCGCCCTGCCGCGGGCTATCCCGCGATATCCAGCAATCCCGCGCAACCCTCGCGCGCGGGATCCTCCTCCGGCAATCCTGCACAGATCGAGCGCCAGCGCTGGCCGATCGCCGCCAGCACCGTCCGCCCATCCTGCTTCGCCGCCCACTCGTCCAGGGCGGCAGCCAGCTTCTCCAGCCTGACGCGCGTGCGCGCATGCAGCCGGTCCGGCCCGTCCAGCTCGCCGATGACCTCCAGCACCGCCGCGCGGATGCGCGCGTGGTCGGCCGGCGCCATGCGCAGCAGTCCGTCCACGTACATGCTGCCCCACTGGAAGCGCGTCGCCGGCCCGCGCGATTCGCGGTAACCGCGCTCCAGCCATTCGAGCGCGGCCTCGTGGTTGCCGGCACGTTCCTCGATGTCGGCCATGTCGGGCATGTAGTAGTAGGGCGTGCGCGAGCGGCCCATCTGCTCCAGCAGCAGTGCGCGCAGCGCCTCGTCGTCGCCCAGTTCGTACAGCACCCAGCTGGCCGAATTGACGATGCCGGCGCGCGCATTGGCGTCGTACTCGCGCGCCAGGAAGGCATCGAGCGTGGCGCGGGCGCGGGACTCGACCTCCGCCGGCACGGCCTCGCTGCCGGACAGCGCCTTGGCCGCCTGCACGCGCCGCGCGGCCGACAGCAGGCGGATGGTGTCGGACTGGCGCGGGTCCTCCTCCACCGCGTCGAGCAGCGCGAAGTAGCGGCGCTGCAGTTCCGGCACGCGCGCCGGCGCAACCCTGCGCGCCACCACAAGGAAGTCCTCGCCCATGTACATCAGCGCATTGCCGGCCGCGCGGCTGCGCTCTGCATCGGCCAGCAGCGCCTCTACCTCGCGCACCAGCGACAGCAGCGCGGCATCCGCCTCGCCGCCCTGCTCCAGGCGGGGGCGCGCGACCGTGGCCGCGAGGTCGGCCGCCAGCACGGTCAGCCGGTCGCGCTCGGCGCGCGCGCCGGCCGGGCAGCGCTGCGCGGCGGCACGCAGGGCCGCGGCCAGCGCGGCCTGGTCCCCCGCCCACATGGACCAGTCGTTCCACGCCAGGCGGCGGCATTCCACGTCGCGGCGGGCGCGCGAGGGAGCGACGGCGAACTGCCCCAGCAGTTCCTCCACTGGATGGGTGTTCTCCAGCGCCAGCTCGAGCACCTCGGCATAGCTGGCGAGGTCGCTGCCACCGGAGATGCGCGCCAGCTCGCGGCGGTCCGGGGTGAGCACCACCACCGACGGATAGCCCTGCACGCGGAACTGCTCCGCGATGCGCTGCGCGCCGGGGGCGTCGCCGTCGAGGTAGACGGGGATGAACTGCTTCAGC
>QGUX01000111.1 GCA_003242275.1 Pseudomonadota bacterium
TGTGTAAAGGAGAAGCCTGGGGGGGACCCTGGGCGGGGGGGCCATGGGGCGGGGGCCCCGGGGGCCCGAACCCTGTGCCTGGGCCAGTGCAGGGCCGCCCAGCGCCAGCGCGGCCACGGCGGCGAGCAGCGGACGGCGGAACGAAGCGGCGTCGGTCATGCGCGTCATCTGGATTCCCCCTGTTTCTGGTTGTGAGGCGCGCGCCGATGATAGCGCGGCCGGGCATCCGGCCACTTGCCCCCTTCGGGACCGGCCCGGGTGCACCGCAGCCGGGCCGGCCGCCCCAGGGGCTACTGTCCGGCGATCTCCGTCCGGCCCGTGACCGGGTTCGGATAGTGGTAGGGTGGGACGAAGAACTCGGGGAAGGCCCCGTACCGGATGGTGGTGTCCGAGTCCGGCTCCAGGTTCTCCAGGTGCCCCGGCAGCGGCACCGCGCCCTTGTTCCAGCCGCGCTCGTACTCCACGTAGAAGGTGATGAAGGAGTGGAGCTTCCTGATCTTCCAGACCCCGTCTTCCTTCACGTATTCGTTCTCGTACACGGCGTCGCCCCAGCGCGCCTCCTTGCCCAGGTGGCCCACCTGCATGAAGGAGCGCCAGCGCGCCCTGGCGCTCTGGCCGTCTTCCGCCACGTGGATCACGGGCTGCAGCTGCAGGTGGTTGAACAGCCGCCCGTACTCGGCCGGCCCCAGCGCGTGAAGGTATTCGCGGATGCGGTCCTGGCCGACGAACTGGCCGCGGCCGGCGATCTCCAGCGTGGCGTCCTTCGCGAACAGGTCGGCAGCGTGGTCCCACTGCGACTTGTCCACGTAATAGCCGTAGATGGACTGCAGGTTCATGATGGCAAGGTGGTCCTCGGCGCGCTGCGCTTGGGTGCGCAGCGCCGAGAGCTCGGCTTCGAGCGCGGCCAGGCGTGCGTCACTGCCGGAACACCCGGCCAGCAGCGCCATCGCGGCGAGAAACGACAGGGCCGCGGCGCCCCGCAGGGCGGGCGCGGTGCGAGCAGGCGAGCAGCAGGACTTCATCCCGGATTCCCTCCCCGAAAGCCAGAGCGGCAAGGATAGCGGCTGGCCGCCTTCAGCGTTCGCCGAAATCCAGCGGCAGGCCGACGTAGTTCTCGGCGATGGTGCGCAGCCCGGCTTCCGAATTGAGCAGGTAGTCCAGTTCCGCCAGCTGGAACTTGGCCGCGATGGGACCCTCGTCCGGGAACTTGTGCAGCAGGTTGGTGAACCACCACGAGAAGCGCTCGGCGCGCCACACGCGCCGCAGGCAGCGCCCGGAGTAGTGGTCGATGCCGGCGCTGCTGCCCTCCTTGAAGTATTCGATCAGGGCGGAGGACAGGTACTTCACGTCGGTGGCGGCCAGATTCAGGCCCTTGGCGCCGGTGGGCGGCACGATGTGGCCGGCGTCGCCGGCCAGGAACAGGCGGCCGAAGCGCAGCGGCTCGGCCACGAAGCTGCGCAGCGGCGCGATGCTCTTTTCGAGCGAGGGGCCGGTGACCAGCTCGTCGCGGCCCTTCTCGTCGAGCCGGCGGCGCAGCTCGTCCCAGAAGGCCTCGTCGGACCACTGCTCCACCTTGTCGGTGAGCGGCACCTGCAGGTAGTAGCGGCTGCGGGTGCGGCTGCGCATGGAGCACAGCGCGAAGCCGCGCTCGCTGTTGATGTAGATCAGCTCCTCGTTCACCGGCGGGGTGTCCGACAGCAGGCCGAGCCAGCCGAAGGGATAGATGCGCTCGTACTCGCGGATGGCGCCGGCAGGCACGCTGGCGCGGCACACGCCGTGGTAGCCGTCGCAGCCGGCGATGAACTCGCACTCCAGGCTCTGCAGCCGGCCGTCCTTGCGCCAGGTGACCACCGGGCGGTTGCCGTCGAAGCCCTCGATGGCCACGTCCCCGGCCTCGTACACGGTCGGCAGGCCGGCCTTCGCCCGCGCGTCCATCAGGTCGCGCGTCAGCTCGGTCTGGCCGTACACGATCACGTCCGAGCCGCCGCTGTACTTGTGCAGGTCCACGCGGTGGCGGCGGCCGTGCACCAGCAGTTCGATGCCCTCGTGCACCAGTCCTTCGCGGTGCATGCGCTCGCCGACCCCGGCCTCGTCCATCAGGTCCGCCGTCACCTGCTCGAGGATGCCGGCGCGGATGCGGCCGAGCACGTACTCGGCGCTCTGGCGTTCGAGGATCACGGCGTCGATGCCGGCCTTGTGGAGGAGTTGTCCCAGCAGCAGCCCCGACGGGCCGGCGCCGATGATGGCCACCTGCGTGCGCCTCGGATTCATGGCTTTCTTCTCTCCGGCAGTGTGTAGTTGCGGTGGCCCGATTCTGCGCGCCGCCGCGCCCGTCCTGCTTGTCAAATCCCGGCGGGAAATTGGACTTTTCGCAGGGGGGCTTCCTACCATGTCCGGATGGCAGCGAGGAGCATCCGCAGGATCCCGGCGTACCTGCTCTATGGCGAGGCGCCGCAGCGCGTCAGCGGCCCGCTGCTGCACATCGAGACCATCGAGGCGCGCAGCGCCGGCCATCATTGGAAGATCGAGCCGCACGTGCACCATGTGCTGCACCAGGTGATCTTCGTGATGCGCGGCCGCGGCGTGGTGCTGGCCGACGGGCGACGTTCGCAGTACCGGCCGCCGGCCGTGCTGCTGTCACCGGCCGGCGTGGTGCATGGCTTCGAGTTCGAACCAGGCACCCGCGGTTACGTGGTCTCGGTGTCGGTGGAGCTGTTGCGGGGCCTCACCCAGCACGAGCCCGCCGTGGCCGCCCTGTTCGCGCAGCCGGCGACGGTGGAACTGAAACCTGCGGAGCTGGCGGCCACGGACCTCGCGCAGGCCGTGCGCATGCTGGCGCGCGAGTTCGCGCGCCCGGACGCGCGCGATGGACTCGCGCTGCATGGCTGCCTGGAGGTATTCCTCGGCAGCCTGCTGCGCCTGGCCCGCGAACTGCCCAATCCGGCCGATCCGGTGGTGGGGCAGCGTCGCCAGCTCATGGCGCGCTTCAACGAGCTGCTGGAGCAGCGCTTCCGCGGCAATCCTTCCGTGGCCGAGCTGGCGCGGGAACTGCACGTGTCGGAATCGCGCCTGCGCAGCGTGTGCCTCGCCTCCACCGGCCAGACGCCCATCCAGCTCATCCACGCGCGCGTGCTGGTGGAGGCCAAGCGGCAGCTGCACTACACCAACAGCCCGGTCAGCGAGGTGGCCTACGCGCTGGGCTTCGACGACCCCGCCTACTTCACGCGCTTCTTCACGCGCCTGGCGGGGGAGTCGCCGCGTGCCTTCCGGCGCCGCGGACCGGGGCGGCTGGCTGCGCGCCTGCAGCAGTAGGTCCGCCCTCGATTGCGCGGGCGGGAGATTCCTGTTGAGCTTCGATCCATGCATGACCACAAGGATGGCGGCCCCGGGAGGCCGTGGAGGGGAAAGATGATCCGCAAGTTCTTCATCGCGACCCTGCTCGTCGCAGCGGGGATGAACGGGGTGCACGCCGCCCAGGCGGCGCAGGCGCCCCTGCGTGCGCCGGTGGCCGCCACCACGCCCCCCATGGTGCCGACGCCGACCTGCGACCGCGCCTGCCTGTATGCCGTGCTCGACAGCTACCTGGCCGCGCTGCTGGCGCATGACCCGGGCCGGGTGCGCTGGGCCACGGGCGCACGCACCACCGAGAACAACGTGGAGCTGCGGCCCGGCGATGGCCTGTGGGGCACCATCACCGCGCTGGATGCCTACGAGATGCGCTTCGCCGATCCGCTCACGGGCGGCGTGGCCATCTTCGGCGTGGTCGAGGAGACCACCACGAAGTCGCCCTATGCGCTGCGCCTGAAGGTGGTGGAGGGCTCGGTGGCCGAGGCCGAGGCCATCGTGGTGCGTCCGGAAGACGCCGGCATTCCCTTCGTCACCGCCGACATCAAGCCGCTGCCGGTGTGGAACGAGATCCTGCCGCCGGCACAGCGCACGCCGCGGCAGCAGATGATCGATGCCGCCAATGGCTACTTCGAGACCCTGCAGCGGAACAACGGCACGCTGCATGTCGAGTTCACCGACAACTGCGCCCGGCGCGAGAACGGCTTCACCTCCACCAACGTGCCCAATCCCGACCTCGACCCGCTGTGGAAACTGGGCTGCGCCGACCAGTTCCGCATGGGCCAGTACCTGTACGACGACCGCGTGCGCGACCGCCGCTTCCTGGTGGTGGACGAGGAGCGGGGCATCGTGCTGGCCGGTGGCTTCATCGACCACGAGGGCCGCATCGGCGAGTTCAGGCTCACCGACGGCAGCATGCGCACGTCCATTTTCCGCCGGCCGCATTCCTTCGTGCTGCTCGAGGCCTTCAAGATCAAGGGCGGCAGGATCGAGCAGGTGGAGGCCAACTTCATCACCGTGCCCTACAACATGCCCTCGGCCTGGCCGGTTCCCTGAGGGTCGCGCGGGAGAGGGTGCGGAGGCGCCCCGGAGTGCCGGGGGGGAGCACTGCGTCGCGGTGGCAGGGGCGCGTCGGGCGGATAATCGCCGCTGCGCACCACCTGACTTCAAGGAAGGGAGACCGCCATGAAGCGAATGCTGACCGTGATGCTGATGACCACGATGCTGGGCGGTTGCGGCCTGGCCGGCACCAGCGGTGCGGCCGCCACGGCCGGGGCCGCTGCCGCGGAGCAGGCCGGCGAGGCCCGGGACACCCTGGACCGGGTCGAATCGGACATCGAAGCCGCGCAGCAGGCGGCGGCCGAGGCCCGTCGGGCCGCCGAGGCGGACGCACAATAATGGGTCAATAGCCCGCACCCCACGCCCCCTGCGGCGCGCCAGGACGGGGCGCGAGAGGCACGCTTCTTGCTCCATTCCCGATGCGGATGGGGAACGAGAGGCGCGCAATGCGATTCGGAAACGAGGACTACCGCCCGCAAGGGGTCTTCGACGAACTGGTGGACGGTGGCGGCGAGCCGCGGCCGGCCGCGCGCGCGCTGTGCCAGTACCTGGCGAACCTGGAGCCTGGCGAGATGCGCCGGCGGCGGCAGGCCATCGATGCCGCCATCGTCACCATGGGCATCTCCTTCACGACCTATGACGACGGGCAGAACATCGACCGGGCCTGGCCCTTCGATCCCATCCCGCGCGTCATGCCCGAGAGCGAGTGGCGGCGCATCGACGCCGGCCTGCGCCAGCGCCTGACCGCGCTGAACCTGTTCATCGACGACCTGTACAACGGCCAGCGCATCGTCAAGGACGGCGTGTTCCCGGCGGAGCTGCTGGCCGGGTCGCGCAATTTCCGCCGCGCCTGCATGGGCCTCACGCCCCGTTTCGGGGTGTGGGCCCACATCTGTGGCACCGATCTGGTGCGTGACCGCGACGGCACCGTGTACGTGCTGGAGGACAACCTGCGCGTGCCCTCGGGGGTGTCGTACATGCTGGAGAACCGGCTGCTGATGAAGTCGGTGTTCCCGGAACTCTTCTCGGCCAATGCCATCATGCCGGTGGACGGCTACGCCGCGGCACTGCACGACATGCTGGCGGCGCTGTCCCCGCGGCAGGAGGACCGGCCGGTGATCGTGCTGCTCACCCCCGGCATCTTCAATTCCGCCTACTTCGAGCACAGCTACCTCGCGCAGCAGACCGGCGCGCAGCTGGTGCAGGGCAGCGACCTGCTGGTGGGCAGTGACGACGTGGTCTTCATGAAGACCATCGCGGGCCTGCGCCGCGTGGACGTGATCTACCGGCGCATCGACGACGACTTCCTCGACCCGGACGTGTTCCGCGAGGACTCGCTGCTCGGCGTGCCGGGGCTCATGCGCGCCTGGGCCGCGGGCAACGTGGCCATCGCCAATGCGCCCGGCGCCGGCGTGGCCGACGACAAGGTGGTGTATACCTACGTGCCGAAGATCATCCGCTACTACCTCGACCAGGATCCCATCCTGCCCAACGTGCCGAGCTGGCAATGCCACAACGAGCAGGAGCGCGACTTCGTGCTGGCCAATCTCGACAAGCTGGTGGTCAAGCCGGCCAACGAATCCGGCGGCTACGGCCTGATGATCGGCCCGCGCGCCTCCGCGGCCGAGCGCGCGGCCTGCGCGGCGCGCGTGCGCGCCGATCCGCGCAGCTTCATGGCGCAGCCCATGCTGACGCTGTCCACCGCGCCCACGCTGGCGGGCGAGGGTATCGCGCCCCGTCACCTCGACATGCGGCCCTTCGTGCTGCAGTCGCGCAGCATGTACGTGACCACGGGCGGGCTGACGCGCGTGGCCATGCGGGAGGGGTCGCTGGTGGTGAACTCGTCGCAGGGAGGCGGCAGCAAGGACACCTGGATCGTCCGGGACGTGCACTGATGCTCTCGCGCGCGGCGGAAAACCTCTACTGGATGGCGCGCTACCTGGAGCGCGCCGAGAACACGGCGCGGCTGATCAATGCCACCCAGCAGCTGCTGCTCGACCTGCCCGAAGGGGCCTCCTTCGGCTGGGAGGCGCTGACCCGCATCGTCGGGCTGGGCAGGCTGTTCCAGCAGAGCTACGCTGTGCCGGACGAGGCCAGCGTGGTCGAGTTCCTGATGTCCTCTCCGCGCAACCCGGGATCCATCCAGTCCTGCGTCCGCTTCGCGCGCGAGAACTGCCGCACCATGCGCGACGTGCTGCCGCGGGACCTGTGGGAGCGCGTCAATTCGCTGTACCTGGCCTCGCGCCGCTACTCGCAGCCGGACATCCCCAGGCCGGAGCGGCGGCGCATGCTGGAGGAACTGATCCTCGATCGCCAGACCATCGCCGGCGTGCAGGCCACCTGCATGAGCCACGATGTGGCCTGGCACTTCCTCTCGCTCGGCGAGCACGTGGAGCGGGCCGACATGACCACGCGCATCCTCGACATCCAGTCGGCGGTGTACGTGCCGCGCCAGCCGGGCGCGCCGCCCTCGCCGATGCAATCGCTGTTCTGGGTGGGCGTGCTGAACTCGCTGTCGGCATTGCAGATGTTCCGCCGGCACGCGCCGGGGGCCGGCGCCGGGGACGCGGGCATCCACGGCGAGCAGGTGCTCGGCTACCTGATCCTCGACCCGCATTTCCCGCGCTCGGTGGTGCACTGCCTGGATGTCATCGAGACCTGCCTGGCCGACCTGCCGCACAATACCGAGCCGCTGCGCGCACTGCGCCAGGCGCGCCGTCGTGCCGACCGCACTTCACGCGAGGACCTGGGACGGGCACGCAGGCAGGAGTTCCTCGATGCCATCCAGTCCGACCTCGCCCAGATCCACCATGCCATCGCGCGCGAGTACTTCCACCTGCATGAGCGGGAGGCCGCGCTCGACGTGGCGGTCTGATGCCTGAGTATCCGAACCCCGAGGGGCGCTTCGACGAGCTGTTCGCCGCGCCGGGAGAGCCGCGGGCGAACTGGGCGAAGCTGTACGAGCTGATCCAGGGCGCCAGCGCCGGCGCCATCAACGAGATGCGCGCGGCCGCCGAGCGGCAGATCCGCGACAGCGGCGTGACCTACAACGTCTACGCGGACCCCCAGGGCCACGACCGCCCCTGGGAACTGGACGTGCTGCCGCTGATCATCGACGCGCAGGAGTGGGCACGCATCGAGGCCGGCATCGCGCAGCGGGCGCGGCTGCTGGATGCCATCCTGGCCGACATCTACGGGCCGCAGCGGCTGCTGGCCGAGGGATTGATCCCGCCAGCGCTGGTACAGGGGCACAGCGGCTTCCTCAGGCCGGCGCACGGTGCCCATGTGCCGGGCGGGATACACCTGCACGTCTATGGCGCCGACCTGGCGCGCTCGCCGGACGGCCGGTGGTGGGTGCTCGGCGACCGCACCCAGGCGGTGTCGGGCGCGGGCTATGCGCTGGAGAACCGGCTCATCGTCTCGCGGACCTTCCCCACGCTGTACAGGGAATTGCGCGTCCAGCACCTGGCGCGCTTCTTCGCCACGCTGCGCGATTCGCTGCTGCACTACGCGCCCAAGGGCGACGGCGCGCCGCTGGTGGTGCTGCTGACGCCGGGGCCCTGGAACGAGACCTATTTCGAGCACACGCTGCTGGCACGCTACCTGGGCTTTCCGCTGGTGGAGGGCGGCGACCTCACGGTGCGCGACGGGCGCGTGTGGCTGAAGACCGTGGGCGGGCTCAGGCGCGTGCATGCCATCCTGCGCCGGCAGGACGATGACTACTGCGATCCGCTGGAACTGCGCAGCGATTCGGCGCTGGGCATCACCGGGCTGGCCGACTGCGCGCGCCGCGGCACCGTGCTGGTCGCCAACAGCCTGGGCTCCGGCGTGCTCGAATCCGGCGCGCTGCTCGGCTTCCTGCCGGCGATTTCCCGGCGCCTGTTCGGCGAGGACCTGCTGATGCCCTCGGTGGCCACCTGGTGGTGCGGGGAGCCGGCGGCGCTGCGCGACGCGCTCGCGCACGTGCACCGGCTGGTGTTCAAGCCCTCCGACCCGGGACGACCCTTCGACGTGATCTTCGGCGAGGGACTGGACGCCAGCGGCGAGGCGGCGCTGCGCACGCGCCTGGAGGCCAACCCGTCCGCCTTCGTGGCCCAGGAGCTGGTGCACCTGTCGCAGGCGCCCGTGCTGTCGCGCGATGCCGCGCGGCGGGTGGAGCCACGCTGCATCGGCCTGCGCGTGTTCGCGGTGGCCACGCCCACGGGCTATGCGGTGATGCCGGGAGGCCTGACGCGCGTGGCCGGCAGCGCCAATGCCCGCGTCGTGTCGATGCAGCGGGGCGGTGGGTCGAAGGACACCTGGGTGATGTCGCCGGGACAGGTGGACGCCAGCTTCACGCTGCTGCGCTCCACCGTCACCGCCGCCGACCTGGTGCGCGGCGCGCCGGCGGGCGTGCCCTCGCGCCTGGCCGAGAACCTGTTCTGGTTCGGCCGCTACCAGGAGCGCTGCGACGACCTGGCGCGCCTGCTGCGCCTGGCGCTGGGCCTGACCCTGCAGGACGGCGAGGACGAGGAGAACGCACAGGCGCCGCTGCAGGAGCTGGCGCTGGAAACCGGCCTGCTGCAGCCGGGCGACGCCCCCGACGCGGCGCTGCTGCAGGCGGCCCTGTCCATCGACCATCCCGGCGGGCTGCCTGCCAACCTGGCGGCACTGCAGAACGTCGCCTTCAACCTGCGCGAGCGCATGTCGCAGGACAACTGGCGCATCCTGAACAACATCCAGAAGGACCGCCCGCAGCATCGCGAGCCGCGCGTGGCCGATGCGCTGGAATGGCTGGACCTGCTGATCACGCGGCTGATGACGCTGTCGGGCTTCGCGCTCGACGGCATGTCGCGCGACGACGCCTGGCGCTTCATGTCCATCGGGCGGCGCATGGAGCGGCTGTCGTTCATGTGCGCAGCGGTGCAGAGCGCCTTCTTGCACGACGGCGTGGCCGGGTTGTCGTGGCTGCTCCGGCTGGCCGATTCCATCGTCACCTACCGCGCGCGCTACATGACCAGTCCCGAGTGGCTGCCGGTGCTCGACCTGGTGGTGCTCGACGGCAGCAATCCGCGCTCGGTGCTGTTCCAGGCGCGTGGCGTGAAGGACTACCTGGAAGTGCTCGAGTCTTCCTATGGCGTGCCCTGCGGCGCCGACCTGTTCGCGCCGCACGTGAAGTTCCTGGCCGGCATGGACCGCGACCACGACCTGAACCCGGACAGCCCGCGCCTGCGTCGCGCCGTCGCGGGCCTGCGCGCCGCGGCGCTGGCGCTCAACGAGCAGCTCACCCAGCGCTTCTTCAACGTGGGCCACGCACCCGCCTGGGCGCCGCTGGGGAAGTGATGCCCGCCGCAACCGCATTGCCGCTGGCCGCGCGCTACCGGGTCGTGCACGAGACCGTCTACCACTATTCCTCGCAGGTCACAACAGCCGGCAGATCGCGCACCTCTCGCCGCGCGACACGCCCTGGCAGCGCGTGCTGTGGCACAACCTCGACATCGAGCCCCGCTGCAGCGAACGCGGCACCGGCACCGACTACTTCGGCAACGGCTACGAGCGCTTCTTCGTGGACGAGCCGCACCAGGTCCTCTCGGTGCGCGCTTCCTCGGAGGTGATCGTGTCGCGCCGCATGACCGGCCCCGGGACGCCATCACCCGCCTGGGAGCAGGTGGCGCAGCCTGCCGGGTTCCGGCCGCAGGTCGTCGATCTCGACGTGGAGCAGTACCGCGTGGCTTCTCCCGCCGCGCCGATGTTCGCGGCGGCGCGCGACTACGCCGCGCCCAGCTTTCCGGCGGGGCGGCCGTGGCTGGAGGCCGTGTTCGACCTGACCCGGCG
>QGUX01000112.1 GCA_003242275.1 Pseudomonadota bacterium
CTCCACAACCCCCACGAACGTGTCCGGTTGTGCTGTGGGGGGGGGAGGGGCGCGCAAGTTCCGGCCCAACCCCTGCCCTTCCAGGTCACCGCCAAGGTCCATGCCCCGGCTGTCCGCCGCGCGCCCCTCCCCCCCCCCACAGCGCGACCGCGCGGTATCGAAGCGCCTTCGCCCGATCCAGCCTCAGCCCCCGTGCGCGTGGAAGTTCGCAATCGCCAGCCCGCACGCCACGCTGGTGAACGGATCATGCCCCTCGACCCGCCCCGGGAAGATGGACTCGAGCAGGTTGCGCACGGCCACGATCTCCGAAGTACCTCCAGTGCGGATCACCGCATCGACCTGATCGGCCCGCACCCCCGCCGCCTGCAGCACGGCCTCGACGCACTCCCGCGTCCGCGCCAGCACCGGCTCGATGATGGCGTCGAACCGCGCCCGCGTGAACGGCACGTTGAGGTTCAGCTCCGGAATGTCGATGCTGGTCTCCATTGAACTCGACAGCTCGATCTTGGCCCGCCGGATGGCCTGGAAGCAGTTGTAGCTGTAGTTGAAGGTGATCAGGTCCAGCAGCCGCTGGAACTTCACCGCCGCCGGGCCACCGCGCGCGATGCGGTCCACCACCATGGCGCGGGTCTGGTTCTGGTTCAGCAGGAAGGTGGTGGGCCAGTTGATGATGCGGGCCTCGAATTCCTCGAAGGGGAACAGGGTGTCGACCACGCGGCCGTCGACCTCTCGCACCCAGCGCTCGCCCTTGCCGAGCTCGGGGAACAGCACCTGCTCGAAGATGAGCTGGTCGATGCGGTCGCCGCCCAGCGCCATGCCGTGGGTGGCCAGCACCTCGAAGCGGCCGCCGGGTCCGAAGCGCACCACGGCGAGGTCCAGCGTGCCGCCGCCGAAGTCCACGGTCAGCGCGATGCCGGGCTGCTGGCGGCGCGCGCCGTGCAGCCACGACAGGGTCGCGGCCACGGGCTCGGGATAGAACTGCGCCACGGCAAGGCCGGCGTGCTCGTAGGCCTCGGCCAGGCGCGCCTGCGCGACGGCGTCGCGGTTCTCCGCCCGGCCCTCGAAGGTCACGGGACGGCCGGCGTGCAGCGGCGGCAGCGGCGCGCCGGGCTCGCGCTCGAGCGCGGCGCGGATGTGCTGCAGGATAGGCGTGAGCAGCGCCACCAGGCGATAGTGGCGGCCGAACACGGACAGGCGCTCGGTGTCGGAATCGCCGAGCAGGCGCTTGAGGCCCAGGAACAGCCGCCCGGGCAGCGTGCGGTCCTGCAGCGGGCCGTAGACCACGTTGCGCTCGGTCTGCAGGCGCGAGATGTCCTCGCCGGTCTCATTGCCCTGCACGGTGGAGGCGGCCTCGCCGACCACCTCGGCCACCAGCTCGACGCGGCGGCCGCGGTTCTCCTCCACGTAGCGCTCGATGGCCTCGCTGCCGGTGACGGCGGCATAGCCGCGGTCGAGGTGGATGGCGGTGGGCAGGATGGGGCTGCCGCGGTCGAGCACCACGCGGTGCAGCCGCTCGCCGTCGAACCACGCGGCCGCCGAGTTGGACGTGCCGAAATCGATGCCGATGCCGATGCGCGCCGGCCTGCCGCGTGCCGGAACCATGGCTTTCCCTCAGCCGCCCAGGTACGCGCTGCGCACGCGCTCGTCGGCGCGCAGTGCCGCGGAGTCATCGTGCAGGATGATGCGCCCGGTCTCCAGCACGTAGCCGTGGCCGGCGATCTCGAGCGCGAGGTTGGCGTTCTGCTCCACCAGCAGCATGGTGATGCCGCGCACCTGGTTGATCTCGCGGATGCGCGCGAAGATGGCCTTGACCAGCAGCGGCGCGATGCCCAGCGAGGGCTCGTCCAGCATCAGGAAGCGCGGCATGCCCATCAGCGCGCGGCCGATGGCCAGCATCTGCTGCTCGCCGCCCGACAGCGTGCCGGCGAGTTGCTTCTCGCGCTCGGCCAGGCGCGGGAACATGTCGAACACGAAGTCCCGCTCGCGCTTCACCGCCGCCGGGTCGCGCACCAGGTAGGCACCCATGGCGAGGTTCTCGTGCACGGTGAGGTTGGCGAACACCATGCGGCCCTCGGGCACGTGGCCCAGGCCGCGCTGCACGATGCGGTGCGGCGCCATGCCGTCGATGCGCTCGCCGTTGAGCGTGATCTTGCCCGACTGCGGCCGGATCAGGCCCGACACCGTGCGCAGCGTGGTGGTCTTGCCGGCGCCGTTGCCGCCGATCAGCGTGACGATGCCGCCTTCGGGCACGGTCAGCGAGATGCCGTGCAGCGCGCGGATCGCGCCGTAGGAAACGTTGAGGTCCTCGATGACCAGCATCAGCCGTTCGCCGCCGCCGCGGGCGCTTCCTCGCCGAGGTAGGCCTCGATCACCTTCGGGTCCGAGCGCACCGCCGCGGGCGGTCCCTCCGCGATCTTCACGCCATGGTCCAGCACCACGATGCGCTCGCAGATGCGCATCACCAGCGGCATGTCGTGCTCGACCAGCAGGATGGTGGTGCCGAAGCGCTGGCGGATGCCGGCGATCAGGTTGGTCAGGTTCACCTTCTCGGTGGGATTCATGCCGGCGGCCGGCTCGTCCAGCAGCAGCAGGCGCGGCCGCGTGGCCAGCGCGCGCACGATCTCCACGCAGCGCTGGCTGCCGTAGGGCAGGCTCCTGGCCGGCTCGTCGGCCACGCGCGTGAGGCCGAACATCTCCAGCAGCTCCATGACCTGCCGGTCCACCTCGGCCTCGGCGCGACGGAACGCGGGCGTGCGCAGCAGCGCGCCGCCGGCGCGGTGGGCGAGGTGGCGGTTGAAGGCCACGCGCACGTTGTCGGCCACCGACATCGAGCCGAACAGGCGGATGTTCTGGAAGGTGCGCGAGATGCCCAGGCGCGCGATCTGCCAGGGCGCAAGGCCCGCCAGCGAGGTCCCGCCCAGGCGCAGCGACCCCGAGGTGGGCGCGTACACGCCGGTGATCAGGTTGAACACGCTGGTCTTGCCGGCGCCGTTGGGGCCGATCAGGCCCATCAGCGCGCCCTCCTCCAGCACGAAGGACAGCTCGCTGACTGCGGTCAGGCCGCCGAAGCGCAGCGTGCAGTGCTCCAGCGTCAGCAGCGCGCCGCTCATGCGCCGGCTCCTCCCGCCCTGCGGGCGCGCGGACCCCAGCGGAACAGTCCCTGCGGGCGTGCGATCATCAGCACCACGATCAGCAGCGAGTAGAGGATCATGCGCAGGTCGCCGAACTGGCGCAGCGTCTCCCCCGCCAGCGTCAGCAGGATGGCCGCGGCGATCACACCGGCGGTGTTGCCCATGCCGCCCAGGATCACCATCACCACGATCTCGATGGAGCGCTCGAAGCCGAAGCCCTGCGGCGCGATGTACTGGCGGAAATGCGCGTACACGCCGCCCGCGATGCCGGCGAAGAAGGCGCCGACCAGGAAGGCGATGATCTTGTAGCGCACGGTGTTGATGCCCATGGCCTCGGCGGCGATCTCGTCGTCGGCCACGGCGATGAAGCCGCGGCCCCAGCTCGAGTGCACCAGGGCCCAGATGGCGTAGATGGTCACCACCGCGATGCCCAGCGACCAGCCGAGGCTGGTATAGCCGGGAATGCCGGCCAGGCCGCGCGCACCGCCCACCGCGTCGATGTTCTGCAGCAGCACGCGGATGATCTCGCCGAAGCCCAGCGTCATGATGGCGAGGTAGTCGCCGCGCAGGCGCAGCGAGGGCACGCCGACCACGAAGCCGGCCAGCGCGGCCGCGCAGCCACCGGCCAGCAGCGCCACGGCGAATACCAGCCACTCCTGCCCGCCCAACACCGACAGCAGCGCGCTGCCGGCACTGGTGGTGAGCACCGCGGCCACGTAGGCGCCCACGCCCATGAAGCCGGCATGGCCGAGCGAGAACTGGCCGGTGTAGCCGTTGATCAGGTTCAGGCTCACGGCCAGCGTGACGTTGATGCCGCAGGTGACGGCGATGTCGAGGTAGTAGGGGTTGTAGCGACCCGACAGCGCCGAGGCCGCCACCACCACGGCCAGCGCGGCCAGGAGCACGTACTGGGCCCGCGAGAGCATCACACCTTCTCCGCGTGGCGGCTGCCCAGCAGGCCGGTGGGCCGGAGCAGCAGGATCAGGATCAGCACCGCGAAGGCCACCGCATCGCGGTAGGTGGAACCGCCCAGGCCCACCACGGTGGTTTCCACCAGCCCGATGACCAGCCCACCCACGGCCGCACCGGCGATGTTGCCGATGCCGCCCAGCACCGCCGCCACGAAGGCCTTCAGGCCCGGCAGCGTGCCCATCAGCGGGTCGATGGAGGGATAGTTCGAGGCGTACAGGATGCCGCCGGCCGCGGCCATGGCCGAGCCCAGCGCGAAGGTGAAGGAGATGATGCGGTCGTTGTTGATGCCCATCAGCGAGGCGGCCGTCTGGTTGAACGACACCGCCCGCATCGCCGTGCCCACGCGGGTGTGCAGCACGATGTAGCGCAGCGCGAACAGCAGCACCAGCGTGACCACGAACACCATCACCTGCACGCTGGAGATGACGATGCCGCCGAACTCGAAGTGCCGCACCGGGAACAGTGCCGGGAAGGAGCGCGGGTTGGCGCCGAAGATGCGCTGTCCCAGGTTCTGCAGCAGCAGCGACACGCCGATGGCGGTGATCAGCGCGGTGAGCGTGGAGCGGCCGCGCAGCGGCCGGTACGCCAGCTTCTCGATCAGCACGCCGAGCAGCGCGCAGATCAGCATCGCGCCCACCAGCACCGTGATGCCGCCCAGCGCCCCGGCGGGCGCGACGCGCGAGAGGAAGTAGCCGGAGAACGCGCCCACCATGAACACCTCGCTGTGGGCGAAGTTGATGAAGCGCAGCACCCCGTACACCATGGTGTAGCCGAGCGCGATCAGCGCGTAGATCGACCCCAGCGCGAGGCCGTTCAGTACCTGCTGCAGCAGCTCGGTCACGGGGCGCTGTGCCTGGCGTCGCGAGCTAGGGCGAGACCGTCTCCAGGTACTGGAAGCGCCCGTTCTTCACCGTGATGATCACCGCGGACTTGGAGGCGTCGCGGTTCTCGTCCAGCGTGGTCACGCCGGTGACGCCCGGGAAGTCGCGCGTGGCCGCGATGGCCTCGCGCAGCGCGGCGGCCTCGGTGGTGCCGGCGCGGCGGATGGCGTCGGCCAGCACCTGCACGGAGTCGTAGCCCAGCGCCGCCATCGCGTCGGGCACCTGCCCGCCGTACTCGGCCTTGTAGGCCTCCACGAACTGCTGCACGCGCGGGTCGGTGCTCTCGGGCGAGAAATGGGTGGAGTAGTAGGTGCCCTCCAGCGCCTGCGCGCCGGCGATCTGGATCAGCTCCGGCGCCTCCCAGCCGTCGCCGCCGAACAGCGGCACGTTGATGCCGAGCTGGCGCGCCTGCGCCACGATCAGGCCCACGTCGGTGTAGTAGCCGGGCACCAGGATGGCGTCGGGGTTGGCGGCCTTGATGGTGGTGAGCTGGGCGCGGAAGTCCTTCTCGCCGCCGGTGTACTTCTCGTCGGCGACGATGGTGCCACCCCCCGCCAGCCAGGGCTCGCGGAAGTACTGCGCCAGGCCCACGCTGTAGGCCTGCGACACGTCGGACAGGATGGCCACCTTCTGCGCCTTGAGCGAGTTCCTGGCGAAATTGGCCAGCAGCCGCCCCTGGAAGGGATCGGTGAAGCACACGCGAAACACGTATTCGCCGGTCCGCGTGACCTGCGGGTTGGTGGATGAGGGGGAGATCATCGGCACCTTGTACTGCTGCGCGATGGGTGCCACCTCCAGCGAGCGGCCGGAGGCGACCTCGCCCAGCAGCGCCACCACCCGGTCGCGGGTGATCAGCTTCTTGGCGATGGTGGCCGACTCGCCCTGCATGCTGCGGTTGTCCTCGTACACCAGCTCCAGCGGCTTGCCGAGCACGCCGCCGGCGGCGTTGATCTCCTTGATGGCCAGCAGCGTGCCGCGGTGCGAGGAGGTGCCGAAGGTGGCTTCCTTGCCGGTCAGCGAGGCGAACTCGCCGATGCGGATGGTGTCGCCGGCAGCGCCGGCGTCACCGGAACCGGAACCGGAGCAACCCGCGAGCAGCGTGGCGCCGGCGAGCATGCCGGCCAGCAGGGCAAAGCGACGGTTCTTCATGGCGGTGCCGTTTCCTTTACCAGGGGCTTGCGGATGAAGGCCCGAGTATAGATTGACCGGCGGCGGAATCCAGCCGCCGCGCCCCGTTCCGGGCCCCGCGATGCACGGGCCGTGAAGTGGGTTCGGCCTACTGCTTCTGGCGCTGGCGGTCCAGCGCCTTGCGCAGGCGCAGGTTGATCATCTCCACGCCCACCGAGAAGGCCATGGCGAAGTACAGGTAGCCCTTCGGCACGTGCGTGTCGAGGCCGTCGGCCACCAGCGCCACGCCCACCAGGATCAGGAAGGCCAGCGCCAGCACCTTCACCGTCGGATGCTCGTCCACGAAATTCGAGATCGGGCCGGCCAGCAGCAGCATCACCAGGATGGCCGCCACGATGGCCGCCACCATGATGGGCACCTGGTGCGGCTCGGCCAGGCCCACGGCGGTGAACACCGAGTCGAGCGAGAACACGATGTCGATGACGCCGATCTGCACGATGATCAGGATGAAGTTCGAGAACGCGCGCGCGCTGCGCTCCTCCTCGGCGCCCTCCAGCGTGTGGTGGATCTCCAGCACGCTCTTGCCCAGCAGGAACAGGCCGCCCAGGATCAGCACCAGGTCGCGGCCGGAGATCTCGTTGCCGAGCAACGTGAACCAGGGGCGCGTGAGGCCGATCAGCCACACGATCGACAGCAGCAGCGCGATGCGCGTGCCCATCGCCACCAGCAGGCCGAAGTTGCGCGCCTTCGCGCGCTGGGCCGGCGGCAGGCGCCCCACCAGCACCGAAATGAAGATGATGTTGTCGATGCCGAGGACGATCTCGAGCGCCGACAGCGTGACGAAGGCCAGCCACGCCTGCGGATCGGTCAGCAGCTCGAGCACTGTCCTCGCCCCTCAGGCCCGCATCAGGGCAGGCTGTCCGCTTCGCGCACCCTCGCCGGCGGGAAGATGTGCTCGGCCTTCAGGCCCAGGTCCAGCGCGATGGCGGAGGAGATGTAGATCGACGAATAGGCCCCGGCCAGGATGCCGATCACCAGCGCCTCGGAGAAGCCGCGCAGCGACGGCCCGCCCCAGATCAGCAGCGCCACCACCACGATCAGCGTGGTCACCTTGGTCATGATGGTGCGCGAGAGGGTCTGGTTGATGGACTGGTTCAGCACCAGCTCGGGCGCCAGGCGGCGATTGGCCTCGAATCGCTCGCGGATGCGGTCGAAGATGATGATGGTGTCGTTCAGCGAGTAGCCCACCACGGCCAGCAGCGCCGCCACCACCGCGAGGTCGAACGGGGTCTGCACCAGCGCGAACCAGCCGATGATGAGGATGGGGTCGTGGATCAGCGCGATGATGGCGCCGGCCGACAGTCGCCAGGTGTGGAACCGGAAGGCGATGTAGAAGAACACCATCAGCAGCGTCAGCGTCAGCGCCCAGATGGCGGCATTGCGCAGTTCCCGGCCCACCTGCGGTCCGACGAACTCCAGCGGCTTGATCTCCACGGCCGGATCGATGCTGGTGAGCGCCGCGGCCACCTTCTCGCGCGCCCGGTCGGCGGTCAGCGAGGGATCGGGGGCGAGGCGTGCGGTCACGTCGCGCACGGTGCCGAACACCTGCACCACCGGATCCTGGAAGCCCTGCTCCTCCAGCGCGGCGCGCGTGCGCTCCACGTCGGCGGGCCCGCTGAAGGTGGCCTCGACGATGGTGCCGCCGGTGAAGTCCACGGTCAGGTTCAGCCCACGGGTGAAGAACAGCACCACGGAGCCCACCGCCATGAAGATGGACAGCGCATACCAGATGCGCCGCGTGGCCAGGAACGGGAAGTCGGTCTGCTTGCGGAAGAATTCCACTTGTCTTATCCCCTGTGAACCGCCGCGGCCATCAGCCGATGGCCAGCTTCGCCGGCCGCTTCGGGCCGCCGTAGATCAAGGTCAGCAGCGCGCGGCTGCCCAGCAGCGCCGTGAACATCGAGGTGGCGATGCCCAGCACCAGCACGATGGCGAAGTTGCGGATCGGCCCGGTGCCGAACACCCACAGCACGACGCCGGCGAGGATGGTGGTGAGGTTGGAGTCGAAGATGGCCGAGAAGGCCTTCTCGAAGCCGGCGCGGATGGCCGTCTGCGGCGAGACGCGGTTGCGCAGCTCCTCGCGGATGCGCTCGTAGATGATCACGTTGGCGTCCACCGCCATGCCCACCGTCAGCAGGATGCCGGCGATGCCGGGCAGCGACAGCGAGGCCTTCATCATCGACAGCAGCGCCGTCAGCAGGATGACGTTGGCGGTCAGCACCGCGCAGGCCACCACGCCGAACACTTGGTAGTACAGGATCATGAACAGGTACAGCGCCACGGTGCCGATGAGCAGCGCCTTGATGCCCGCATTGATGTTCTGCTGGCCCAGCGACGGGCCGATGGGCCGCTCGCTCACCAGCAGCAGCGGCGCGGCCAGCTGGCCGGAGCGCATCAGCAGCGCCAGCTCGCGCGCCTCGACCTGGTTGAGGCCGGTGATGTTGAAGTTGTTGCTGAACACGCCGCGGATGACCGCCTCGCTGATCACCTCGCGGCGGTCGACGGTGCGGTACTTCTGCTGGCCGTCGGCGTCGATGTAGGCCTGCTGCTCCTTCTCGATCAGCACCACGGCCATGCGGCGGCCGATGTTCTGCTGCGTGACGCGCAGCATGCGGTCGCCCGCCTGCGCGTTCAGCCGCACCTGCACGCTCGGGCCGTCCTGGGTGATCGCGGAGGTAGCGCCGATGAGCTGGTCGCCGGTGGCGATGACCTCGCGCTTGAGCAGCGTGGGCCGGCGATAGCCGTTGGCGTCGGGACGGTGGTATTCCAGTCGCGAACCCAGCGGCGCGCGGCCGCGCTGCAGCGCGTCGTTGACGTTGTTGACCTCGTCGGTCAGGTGGAAGGACAGCGTCGCCACGCGACCGAGGATGTCCTTGACCTCGGCGGAATTGACCACGCCCGGCAGCTGCACCGCGATGCGGTTGGCGCCCTGCTGCTGCACGATGGGCTCGGTGACGCCCAGTTCGTTGACGCGGTTGCGCAGCGTGATCATGTTCTGCTCGATGGCGCCGCGCTGCCGCTCGGTGACCTGCGCGCGGGTGAGCGTGGCGTCCACGTACGGGCCGGCGGCGGTGCTGCCGGTGACGAAGGCCATGTCGGGGACGGCGCGCCGCATCGCCGCCACGGCGGCGTCGAGGTCGGTGCCCTGCGCGAAGGTCATGCGCACGCCGTTGGTGAGGCCGTCCTCCTCCAGCCGCCGCGCGTCGGCGACCTGGATCTTCGCCTCGTTCAGCGCCCGGCGGAAATCCTGCTCGTAGGCGTCCACCAGCTGCACCACCGCGCCCTGCACGTCCACCTCGTAGAGCAGGTACAGGCCGCCGCGCAGGTCGAGGCCCAGCGGCATGGGCCGGAGGCCCAGCTTGCGGAAGATGGCCGGGGCACGCGGCGCGTTCGCCAGTGCCGCGACGTAGTTGGCCGACAGCTCGGCGGCCGAGGCCACCGCGTCACGCGCGGCCAGCTGCTGGTTGACCGAGTCGAACAGCAGCAGCGCGCGGCCGTTGTCGACGTAGGAGCGCTTGATGGTGACGCCCTTCTGCGAGAGCACGTTGACGATGCCCTCGAGCGCGGGCTCGGTGATGGCCGCGCGGTCGCGCCTCGCCACCTGCACGGCGAGGTCGTCGCCGAAGAAGTTCGGCGCCGCGAACAGCAGCGACACCAGGATGACGACGGCGACGAGGATGTACTTCCAGCGCGGGAATTCGAGCATGGCTCAGGCGCTCTTGTAGGTACCCTTGGGAACCAGCTGGCTGATCTGCTGGCGCTGCACCTTGATGCGCACGCCGTCGGCGATCTCCACGGTGACGAAGGAGTCGTTCACCTCGGTGACCTTGCCCAGCAGCCCGCCCGCCGTGACCACCTCGTCGCCCGCCGCCAGCTTCGACAGCATGGCCTGGTGCTCCTTGTGGCGCTTTCCTTTAAACATTCTACCCTTCCGGACGAAAGGGAAGGGGAAAATCCCGGGGGCGACGGAACACTAAAAAAAAAAAAAAACTCACA
>QGUX01000113.1 GCA_003242275.1 Pseudomonadota bacterium
TTCGTCTGTGTCCACTGGTAGCGCTCAGCACGACTGGTGGCACAGGAGTAGCGTTCTTGTTTTTTTTTTTTTTAAAGAAAAAGACGGAATACGAATTTTGGTCCGGTCCTGGGGGGCGGGGAGTTGTTAAAAGAAGCCCGCCCCCGCCCCCCGGCCCGCCCCCCCCCGCCTCGATCTTCCTGAACAGGCTGCGCACACCGCGCTCGGCCAGGTCGATCACCTGCTCGAAGTGCTCGCGCCCGCCGTAGTACGGGTCGGGCACGATGAGGCTGTCCACCCCCTCGCACCACTCCAGGAACAGCCGCGCGCGATGCTCGTGGCCGTGCGGGGCGATGGCGCGCAGGTCGTCCAGGTTTTCCTCGTCCATGGCCAGCAGCAGGTCGAAGCGGTGGAAGTCCTCCCGCTGCACCTGCCGTGCGCGCAGGCCCGAGATGTCGTATCCGCGCGAGCGCGCGTGGCGGATGGCGCGCGCATCCGGCGGCTCGCCGATGTGGTAGCCGGCGGTGCCGGCCGAATCGAAGCCGAGTTCAAGATGCGGCGCCTCGCGCGCCGCCAGGTGCCGCGCCACGCCCTCGACGGTGGGCGAGCGGCAGATGTTCCCGAGGCAGACGAACAGGATATTCATCATCGACAGTCAACGCGGGCGCGGTGCGCCGTCAAAGGTGGTCAGGACGCCATAGAGGTCGGGCCGCCGGTCGCGGAACACGAACCAGCCCTCGCGCATCTCGGCGAGCTCGGCCAGGTCGAACTGCGCCAGCAGCACACGCTCCTCCTCCTCGCCGGCCTCGGCCACCCTGGCGCCCTGCGCATCGGCGATGAACGAGGAACCATAGAAGCGGATGTAGAGCTGCTCCGGCGCCTGCAGCGAGCGCTCGGTGCCGATGCGGTTGGACGCCACCAGTGGCATCAGGTTCGCGGCCGCATGCCCCTGCTGCGTGCGCTGCCAGTGGTCGCGCGAGTTCAGCGGCGGCGCCGGCGGCGGCTCGCTGCCGATGGCGGTGGGATACAGCAGCAGCTCCGCGCCCATCAGCGCCATCGCGCGCGCGCACTCGGGGAACCACTGGTCCCAGCAGATGCCCACGCCGATGCGCCCGTAGCGCGTGTCCCACACCTTGAAGCCCGTGTCGCCCGGCGCGAAGTAGTGCTTCTCCTGGTAGCCGGGGCCGTTGGGGATGTGCGCCTTGCGGTACAGGCCCAGCACCTCGCCGTCGGCATCGACCACCGCCACGCTGTTGAACGCGCTCTGCCCGGCGCGCTCGAAGAAGCTCACCGGCAGCACCACCTCAAGCTCGCGCGCCACCTCGCGCATGCGCCTGACGGCCGGGTTTTCGGCCAGCGTGGTGGCGAGCCTGAAATGCCGCGCATCCTGCTCGATGCAGAAGTACGGCGTCTCGAACAGCTCCTGCAGCAGGACCACCTGCGCGCCGCCGGCCGCCGCCTCGCGCACCAGCCGCTCCGCCGTGGCGATGTTGGCGGCACGGTCCCAGCCACAGGCGAACTGCGTGGCCGCGACCACGACATGCCGCGGCGTGCGCGCAAGATGCGGTGGAAGCTGCCCGGTGGTCATCGCACCACGGTATCATGCGTTCCCGTGAGCAATGCAGTGGCCCAATACTGGCGCCGGTACCGGGCGCTGCCGACGCTGCCCAGGGAACTGGTCACGCTCGGCCTGATGCTGCTGGTGGGGCTGACACTGCTGCCGCTGGCCATCTGGTTCGCGGGACAGGCCTTCCTCGGCGAATACGTGCGCGACCCTTCCGGCAGCCCCGTCGGCGGCTTCGGCAGCCTGTGGCTGGACTACGCGCGGGGCATCCTCACCGGCTCCTTCGGGCACTGGGTGGCCTTCCTCGGCCCCTGGGTGCTGCTGATGGCCGCCAGGGGCATGCTGGCCCTGCGCCGGCACGAGCGGCGCACGGCCAGGCCCGTCGAACATGACATAAATCAACCACTTGCTTGACGCAGTCGACAGAAGCCCCCAACATGAGTCACATGGACGGAAGTTCCGACAAGGCCAAGGTGGATCCCGGCGATACCGCCCGCATCGACCGGCGCAAGTCCGTCCTCGCCCAGATCGAGGCAGCCCTGCTGGCCGACAAGCTGGCCATCGAGGAGCTCAGGGAGCGCGGCGGCGGCGATCCCTACAACACCGCCGCCACCGGCAGCGACCGCGTCGCCTCCTCCGGCGTCTGGAACGCCAGGCGTCCCCGCTGACCGGGCTGGCGGGGCCCTCAGTCCGGCCAGTAGTACCATCCCACCAGCAGCACCGCGGCCGCCGTCGCCAGGGCGGCGCCCGTGCGCCATGAATGCCTTCTGATCTGGCCCACGAATGCGGCTACCGAAGTCGCGGTGAGAAGGACTGCCCAGGCAATGGCCGTCAGCAGGGGCCTGAACTCCCCGGAAAGGCGGTCGTGCAACTCCGGCAGCAGCAGGAACACCAACAATGTCATGATGAGGCCTGCCAGCAGTGCAACCGAGGAGCCCATGACGAAACCGATCAGTGCCGCAAGCGGTTGCACAACCCCTGCCCTCCTTCTAGCCTCAGGAACATGACTGTAAACGAACTCACGCGGCGCGCGCGCCGCCCATTGGGCACGGTCGCCATGTCGGCCCTGCTGGTGCTGTTGCTCATCGGCGCGGGCTCCACGGGCGCGCCCGCGGGCCAGGCACAGAGCCTGCTGCCCGAAGGCGCGCTGGCGCCGCCGGAACGCCAGGCGCGCACCGCCAAGCGCATCGGCAGCCTGCTGTCCACCGCGCACTACTCGCGCGCGGTCATCGACGACCGCATGTCGCAGCAGGTGTACAAGCGCTACCTCGACTCCCTCGACAGCCAGCGCAGCTACTTCCTGGCCAGCGACGTGGCCGAGTTCGACCAGTGGAAGCTGGCCTTCGACGACATGATCCGCACCGGCAACGTCGAGCCGGCGTTCGTCATGTACGCGCGCCTGCAGCAGCGCAACCGCGAGCGCGTGGAGTATGCCCTGAAGCTGCTGGAAACGCCGCCGGATTTCACGCTGAAGGAATCCTTCGAGTTCGACCGCAAGAACGCCCCCTGGCCCTCCAGCACGGCCGAGCTCGACGAGCTGTGGCGCAAGCGCGTGAAGAACGACGCGCTGTCGCTGGCGCTGGCCGGCAAGGAGTGGCCGGAGATCGCCGAGACGCTGAGGAAACGCTACGAGCGGGTGTTGAAGCGCGCCAGCCAGGTCACCGCCGACGAGGTGTTCGAGATCCTGATGAACGCCTACGCGCGCAGCTTCGACCCGCACTCGAGCTACTTCTCGCCGCGCAACTCCGAGGAGTACCGCATCGAGATGAGCCTGTCGTACGAGGGCATCGGCGCCACGCTGCAGTCCGAGGACGACTATGCCAGCATCGTCAACCTGATCCCGGGCGGCCCGGCCGCCGCGGCTGGCACGCTGGGCATCAACGACCGCATCACGGCCATCGCGCAGGGCGACGGCGAGTTCCAGGATGTGATCGGCTGGCGCCTGGACGACGTGGTGGACCTGATCCGCGGCAAGGGCGGCACGGTGGTGCGGCTGCAGATCCTGCCGGCCGGCGCCGCGCCCGGCTCGCCGGAGAAGATCGTCGAGATCACCCGCGGCAAGGTCACGCTCGAGAACAAGGCCTCCAAGAAGGAGCTGCGCAAGGTCACGCGCAACGGCCGGGAGCTGAAGATCGGCGTGATCAACGTGCCCGCGTTCTACCGCGACGTGGATGCCGAGGCGCTCAACGAGAAGGACTTCCGCTCCACCACGCGCGACGTGGAGAACCTGCTGGCCGAGCTGCAGCAGGAAGGCCCCATCGACGGCCTGATCCTCGACCTGCGCGGGGACGGCGGCGGCTTCCTGCCCGAGGCCACGGCGCTGACCGGCCTGTTCATCGACCGCGGCCCGGTGGTGCAGCTCAAGCACTACACCGGCCAGATCGAGGTGCTGGACGATCCGCGCCCCGGCACGGTGTATGACGGTCCGCTGGTGGTGCTGATCGACCGTTACAGCGCCTCGGCCTCCGAGATCTTCGCCGGCGCCATCCAGGACTACGGCCGCGGCCTGGTGATCGGCCAGAGGAGCTTCGGCAAGGGCACGGTGCAGAACCTGATCCCGCTGGACCGCTGGAGCAACAAGCCCGTGGAGGGGCAGCTCACGCTGACCATCGGCAAGTTCTACCGCGTCACCGGCGAGAGCACGCAGCACCGCGGCGTGGAGCCGGACATCGAGCTGCCCTCGGCCATCAGCATCGAGGAAGTCGGCGAGAGCGCGCTGGAGGCGGCGCTGCCCTGGGACCGCATCCAGCCGGCCAACTTCCGCCGCGTCAGCTTCACCAGCACCGCACCGCCGGCCGCCGAGCTGGCGCGCGTGGAAGCCGAGCGTGTCCGCAATGATCCGGACTTCACCTGGCTGCTGGAGAGCATCGCCGCCAACGAAGTGCTGCGCGGCCAGAAGTCGCTGTCGCTGAACCTCGAGGAACGCAAGGCCGAGCGCGAGCGGCTGGACGCCGAGCGCCTGGCGCGCGAGAACAAGCGCCGCAAGGCGAAGAACCTGCCCCCCTTCGCCTCGCTCGAGGAGCTGGAGAAGGCCAGCCAGGACGAGGCCAACAAGGTGCCGGACATCCTGCTCGACCGCACCACCGAGATCATGGCGGACATCGTGGTGGGCCTGCCGGCGAACCCGCCCTCGGCCGTGGCGCGCAAGCAGCCGGAAGCCGCCACCGTCGAACGCGAGTCCGCGCAGCGCTGAGGGCAGGCGCGGCATCGGCCGCAGGGAATCCCGGACGGCGGCCGCAGGCGCGGCCGCCCTACTCTTCGGTGTTGTAGAACAGCCCGGAGACGCCCCAGAGGTCCTGCCCGAGCAGGTCCCAGTGCATCTGCTGGCCGCGCGGCAGGCCCGAGCGCAAGCCGTGGTAGACCGACTCGTCGCGCGGCAGCGTCTCACCCGGCAGCCGGTACTGCGCATGCGCGGCCAGATGGTCGGCGAGGCGGCGCGCCTCGGTGGCCAGTCCCTGCGGATTGCCGGTCAGCGCCGCGCGTGCCCGCGCGATCTCCTGCATCGATGCCATGGCGTGCTCGGGCGTGCCCTCCATCAGCGGCTCCGAACGCGACATGGCCTCGATCATGCGCCGGACCAGGGTGTGCGGCGTGATGCGCAGCGCCAGCACCTGCGCGGCCGCGATGATGGTCAGGTTCAGCATGCGGCGCGCGTCGAGCGACAGGCCCGGGTACCGGGCTCCCCCCGCCTCCTCGAGCTTCACCAGCTGGGCGCGCGCCTCCTCCAGTTCCTGTTCGGTGGAGGCGGCCTCCGCCTCGATGGCGGCGCGCTGGCGCAGCAGCTCGCGGCGGCGGAAGTAGTGCCACCAGCGCTGCGAGGCGGCCAGCGCGGCCTGCACCGCCGACAGCCGTGCGCGCACGTCCCCGGCGGCGCGCTCGGCGCGCGCCGCGGCGGCCCGCGCGCCCTGCTGTCGCTCGAAGAGCTGGCGGTTGAGGTCCGCCAGGAACTGCTTGCGCTCGCGCTCCTCGCGCGCCTTCGCCAGCTCGCGCACCAGCGCGGCGATCTGGTTGTGGCCGGTCTCCCACAGTTCGCGCAGCTGGTAGTGCACCAGGCAGTGCAGGCCGCTGACCGGCTGGCCGAGGAAGGCCTCCAGGCGCTGCAGCTGCTCGCGCACGCGTGCCGTGGCGGCCTCCTGCAGCTTGATGCGGTCCTTCAGGCGGTGGACTTCGTCCTGGGTCTCGGCAAGGGTCTTCTTCAGCTCGGCGCGGTTCCGGAAGAGCTGAATGAGACGCTCATCCTCGGGCGCTTCCGGGTGCTCGAATTTCACCCGGGTACGCAGGAGCTTTCCAAACCAGTTGGAGTAGTCCGACGAAAGCAAGCGGGATGTGTCCCTTCAGGCCAGGCTGTGTCCCAGGTCCAGGCAGTATTCCAGCCACTTGTTTAACATGTTGTTGTACAGCCAGCGCTGCTGCAGTTCACGCTCTGCCTGCAGCGGGTGGCTGGAAACCGGTTCCGGCTGGTCGGCCGGCCAATGCTGCGCCTGCGCCATGCGGGCGTCGGTGTAGACCCGGATGCGCACGTCCGGATATGTGAGGAAGGTCTCAAGTCCCGGCCCCACCGCCGCGGGGTCGTGGAACAGGTGGGTCAGGGCGAGGGTGGTGGTGTACGGGCACTGCTCCATCACCGTGAGCTTCAGGTCGCACCCCCCGGCCACCCGCGAGATGCGCTCGCCGGTGAGCTTCGCCGGGTCGCCGGCAAGCCGGGTCAGGCGGATGTAATTGCTCTCGTACAGCGACATCAGCGCGGCGAAGCCGCGCGGGCGTGCGCGCCAGCTCGCCGGCAGCAGCGCCTCGTTGCCCGCCGGGAAGCTCACGCCACCACCGCGGGAGCCTGGGCGGCCTCGATGAACAGCTTCTGCCGGTAGAAGGCCAGCTCGCGGATCGAGTCGTGGATGTCGGCCAGCGCCAGGTGCGCGGCCTGCTTCTCGAAGCCGGCGGCGAGCTGCGGCGCCCAGCGCCGCGCCAGCTCCTTGAGCGTGCTGACATCGAGGTTCCGGTAGTGGAAGTAGCGCTCCAGCTGCGGCATCAGCCGCGCGAGGAAGCGCCGGTCCTGGCAGATGCTGTTGCCGCACATCGGCGAGACGCCGCCCGGCACCCACCGCCGCAGGAACTCCAGCGTGGCGGCCTCGGCCTCGGCCAGCGTCACGCGGCTCTCGCGCACGCGCGCGATCAGGCCGCTGGCGGTGTGCTGGCGCGTGTTCCATTCATCCATGCCGGCGAGCACCTCCTCGCTGGCATGGATCGCGAAAACCGGTCCCTCGGCGAGCACGCGCAGCTGCGCATCCGTGACCACGGTGGCGATCTCGATGATCGTGTCCACTTCCGGCTTCAGGCCGGTCATTTCCAGATCGATCCAGATCAGGTTGTCGCGATTCTGCACGGATACCTCGGGGAAACGCGGTCTGTGGCATTCTAGGGTTCGTGATCGCCGAAGTCATCGCCACCTACGGACGGCATCTCCTGCTGCGTGACGCAGTCGGCACACGATACAAGGCCCGTCCCGTCGGGCGGAAGCTCGAAATCGTCTGTGGCGATCGGGTAGAATGTGAACTGATCAAGGGTGAAGTGCTGGTGCGCTCCATCCTGCCGCGCGCCACCTTCCTCCGCCGCACCAACCTGCGCGGGCGCAGCGAGCCCTTCGCCGCCAACCTCACGCAGATCGCCGTGGTGCTGGCGCCGCGCCCCGATCCCGACCTGTTCCTGCTCGACCGCTACCTCGCCGCGGCCGAATGCGCGGGACTGGCCGGCCTCATCGTCGCCAACAAGAACGACCTGCCCGGCACCTCCGCACTGCTCGAGTCGCTCGAGGCGCACGCCAGGCTCGGTTACCGCATCGTCAGCATCACCACGCGTGCGCACGAAGGCCGCGACGCGGCCGCGGGCATCGGGCCGCTGCGCGAGGCGCTGCGCGATGCCACCACCATCCTGGTCGGCCAGTCGGGCGTGGGCAAGTCCTCGCTGACGCGCATGCTGTGCCCCGACGCGGCCGACATCGCCATTGGCGAGCTGGTGCGCGAGGAGGAAGGCCGCCATACCACCACGGCCTCGCACCTGTACGACTGCGAGGGCGGCGGACGCCTGATGGACTCTCCCGGCGTGCGCGACTTCGCGCCCGCCATCGACGACCTCGAACCCGCGACGCTCGGGTTCCGCGAGGTGGCGCAGCTTGCGCCCGGCTGCCGCTTCCTCGACTGCCAGCACCTCGCCGAACCGGGCTGCGCGATCCGCGATGCCGTCGCCTCCGGCGGCATGGACGCGCGCCGCTACGAGAGCTATCGCCGCCTGCGCCGGTTGTACGAGGAGCTGTGGCAGCAGCGTCCGCCGCATGAGCGCGCCGCGCGCGCGCGCCTCACGCACCGGCCGGCCTGAACTTCATCGCGCCCGTGCCGGTCGCGCCCGGGGCGGAGGGCGCCCGCTCCCGCCGCCTGCGCATCAGGCGGCGCGATCCGGCATCGGCTCGGTGTTGCGGGGAGCCTGCACGTCCACCACGGTCAGCCGCCGCGCCCCACCCACCGGCGAAGGCCAGTCGATGGATTGCCCGGCGCGCATGCCCAGCAGCGCCGCGCCGATCGAGGTCAGCACGGAGATGCGGTTGTCCGGCAGGCTCGCTTCCATCGGCCACACGAGCTTCACCGTGCGCCGCTGGCCGCCCGGTTCGTCGATGTAGGTCACCAGCGAGCCCACGCGGGCCACGGCGGCGTCGAACTCCTGGTCGGGCACGACCTGCGCACGCGTCAGCTCGCGTGTCAGGTAGTCGGCCACGTCGGGGGCCAGCCGCTCCGCGGCACCCGCAAGGTCCATCAGCCGGTCGTAGTCACCGGCCGGGATGATGATGGGGGGCAGTGATGCCGCACCGGAAGTCTGGTACTGCATGTCGGTCCACTCCTGGAAAAGAAGCCTTGCGGATCGCCTCGCCAGTGGCTTGAGGCCTTCCGTCGGCTGGATGAAGAACTGGGGAACTGGTGGTTGGTCACTTCGGCCGGGGCCCCGGACGAAGCGCAAAGGCACGCCTACGTCCGGGGCGAATGGCCCTGGATCGGATGTCCCGCGTGATGGGTGGCGGGGACGTTCCTCGAGGCGTATGCGGTCATGGACCTGAGAATAGGGTCTGGGAGCAGATAGTCAACCCTTCGCATACCGCAAATCTCACCGGCAGGCCGCATCCCCGGCCCATCGGCTGGCGCCCCGTCGGCAGGGGCGCGGGGCCTTTAGACCACGCTCTGGCGGCCGGCCAGCGCGGCGGCCAGGGTGCCGCCGTCCACGTACTCCAGTTCCCCGCCGAAGGGAACGCCCTGGGCGATGCGCGTGGCGGTGAGCCCCCGCGCCCGCGCCATCTCGGAAATGAAGTGCGCGGTGGCCTCCCCTTCCACCGTGGAATTGGTGGCGAGGATGACCTCCTTCACCACGCCCTCGCCCAACAGCAGGTCGAGCTCGTGCAGGCCCAGCTCGGCCGGGCCGATGCCGTCCAGCGGCGAGAGGTGCCCCATCAGCACGAAGTACCGGCCGCGGTAGGCACCAGAGTTCTCCACCGCGATCACGTCGGCCGGGGATTCCACCACGCACAGCTGCGACGCCTCGCGCGCGGGCGAGGCGCACAATGGGCACAGCTCGCCCTCGGCCGGCATGCGGCAGCGGCGGCAGCGGCCCACCTTCTCCAGCGCATGCGTGAGCGCCTGCGCCAGCTCGCGCGCCGCGACGCGACGCTCCTGCAGCAGCCGGAAGGCCAGGCGCTGCGCGCTCTTCGGTCCGATGCCGGGCAGCGCGCGCAGGGCGTCGATCAGGCGCGCCAGCGCTTCAGGATGCTTCATCGATGGTCAGAACGGCAGCTTCATGCCCGGCGGCAGCGACAGGCCCGCCATCGCGCCGGCCATCTTCTCGTTCACGGCCGCGGCCACCTTGCGCGTGGCGTCGTTGATGGCGGCGGCGATCAGGTCCTCGAGCATCTCGCGGTCCTCGGACATCAGCGAGGGATCGATCTGCACCCGCACCGCCTCGTGCTTGCCGTTCAACGTGACCTTGACCATGCCGGCGCCCGACTCGCCGGTGACGGTGAGCTGGGCTACCTCGGCCTGGGCCTTCTGCAGGTTCTCCTGCATGGCCTGCGCCTGTTTCAGGATGTTGCCGATGTTGCCGCGCATGCTCAGTTCTCCTCGGTGATGTTCGGTCGCACGGACTCGGGGAAGATGGTCGCGCCCATGCGTTCCTTCAAAGCCTGGATGGTGGGGTCGGACTCCAGCGCGGCGCGCGCCTCGGCGACGCGCTGCTCGTCCTGGCGCATCATCTCGCGCGCCGGGGTGACCGGCGCGCCCTCGGCCGGCACCTCGAACTGCAGCTTCACCGGCTCGCCCAGGTAGCGCGACAGTGCCTCGGTGAGCCGCGCCTCGTTGCCGGGGGTGCGCGTGGCGCGCGCATCCAGCAACAGCCGCACGATGTTGCCGCGCCGGCCGGCCAGCGCGCAGTTGGCCGCCAGCTGGCGGGCCGAACCGGCCAGCCCGAGCCGATCCACGATGGCGGCCCAGTGGGCCGGCCCCAGCGGAAGCGCCGCACCGGCCGGGGACCGGCTCTTTAAAAAAATCTCCGACCCACGGAAACGG
>QGUX01000114.1 GCA_003242275.1 Pseudomonadota bacterium
CGCCTTCCTCCCCCCCCCCTGTGTGCCGTGCTTGTCCCCGGTGCGGCCCGGATGCTGCGGGCGGTGCCCCTTTCCCGGCTGTCCGGCAGCCCCGCCCTCGCCCGGGCGCTGGCGCGCCACGGCCTGCTGTGCATACCGGAGGAGGAAGAGCTGCCGCCCATCATCGCCCGCCGGGACGCCCTGCTGGCGCAATCCGCGCCACTGCCCGAAGACCCCCTCGCGGCGCTGGCGCGCGAGCCGGCGCTGCTGGCCGCGCACCTCGAGGTGAATCCGCCGCCGCCGCCGGCCCCGCGCGGACGGCCCGATGCCGCGCGCCTGACCGCCCGCCAGAAGCTGGAGGACGCGCACTCACTGGATGAGGCGCTGCAGTGGCTGACGGCGGAAGAGCGGGTGCAGGTGGCCTCGGATGCGCCGATGCTCCGGCGCCTGGCCGCGCTGGCGCAGAACTGACGCAATGCGCCGCCTGCTTGCGCAGGCGGGGTTCACTCCGGCGGATGCAGCAGGCGGTCCCGTCGGACCAGGCGCGCCGCCAGGAGTCCTCCCAGTGCCGCGGCGCCGGCGACGACGGCGATGACCATCCACGGGTGCTCGTGCACGTACTCGTTGGTGGACTGGATGCGCCGCGAGGCGCTCCTGCGCATGCGCCGCATGCCCTTGTCCATGCGGCCACGCAGGCGGGCAATGTCGGCGGAGCCGGCATCGATCGCGCGTCGCGCGCCGCGTGAAATCTCGGTGGCCAGCGTCATGGCTTTCTCCTCGGTCCGATGCCCGTATGCCCTGATCATCCGGGCCACGCCCCGCCGGCCATATCGGCGGATCACCCGCCCCTGGTGTCGGACTCCGCCTCGCACTGGCGAGCGGATGAGGCCAGTCTCCCGGTGCCCTGCGGCAATTGCGGGCCCCGCCCTCTGTTCCCGCGGCGCGCCTTCTGCTATCCCTGCGCCATGGACGCGCAGGTCACCCACCAGGCCCGGCCGGGCGGCGGACTCTTCTGTATCGAGGAAGGCGGGAAGCGCGTGGCGGAGATGACCTACCGGCGGCTGGGCGAATCCCACATCCTGATCGACCACACCTTCGTGGACCCCGCGCTGCGCGGCCGCGGCGTGGCGCGGCAGCTGCTCGATGCCGCGGTGGCCTGGGCGCGGGCATCCCGTACCCGTGTCAGCGCCAGCTGCTCCTACGTCGTGACCCAGTTCGCGCGCGACCCTTCGCTGCGCGACGTGCAGGCCTGATCCAATCGCTATGCGAAGCCGCCGGCGGCGCGGAACCAACTCACGCCGGCACCCCTCTTATCTCCATTAGACTAGGGCGGCTGCACGGCGGGTTCGTGCAGCATGAGGACCACGTTGGGGACGGTTTCGGGGGTTTCGATGCTGAAGAGCGCGGCTGTTTTCGGTTCCAGGTTCAGGGTGGCGGCGGCCTTGCCACTGCTCTGCATGGCTGCCGCGCCGGCACTGGCCGCCCAGTCCCCCTCGCCGCACACGGGTGACCCCGCTTCGCTGCCCAGGCTGGTGGAGGACTACTGCCTGAGCTGCCACAACGCCGAGGACTGGGCCGGCAGCCTCGCCTTCGACACCCTGGACCTCAAGGAGGTACCCCAGGACGCGCGCATCTGGGAGGTCACGCTGAACAAGCTGCGCGGCCGCCTGATGCCGCCTGCGGGCAAGAAGCAGCCCTCCCAGGCCGACGTGGACGCGGTCGTGCAGTTCCTCGAGACCTCGCTGGATTCCTCCGCGGCGAAGGGACGCGTGGGCCACGTGCCCATCCAGCGCCTGAACCGCACCGAGTTCGCGGCCACGGTCAGGTCGCTGCTCGGCGTCGAGATCGACGCCCGCCAGGCGCTGCCCACCGAGATCGAGGTGGAAGGCTTCAGCAACATCGCCGAGGCGCTCGCCGTCTCGCCCTCCTTCATGGAGCAGTACCTGTCGGCCACCCGCCGCGCCGTCAGGCTGGCCATCGGCGAGCCGGTGCCCAAGCTGCAGAAGGTCTTCATCACCGCCAATGCCGGCAAGCCCACCGACTACCCGCTGGGCACGCGCGCCAACACCGGCGGCGGCCGCGGCCCCGGCATGAGCTTCTGGCACGTGTTCCCGGCCGACGGTGAATACCGCTTCAACGTCACCGAGGAGGACAACGTCGACATCGGCCTGTATCCGCGCGGCGCGGAGAACCCGGCCACGATGGTGATCCTGGTCGACGGTGTCGAGGTGGCCCGCAAGGAGATCGGCGGCGGGGAATGGCTGGACATCGCCGACCGCGACGGCGCCGAAGGCAAGAAGAAGATCCTCGAGATGATCTCGATGTCGGCGAAGGTCAAGGCCGGCCGTCACCACGTCGCGATCACCTTCATCGACCGCGCCCGCTCGCTGAGCAACGACGCCGCCCTGGGCGGCGGCTTCGGCGGCTTCGGCGGCGGCGGCCGGGTCGCCAACATGCCCATCATCCAGACCGGCATCGAGGTCGAGGGGCCCATCCAGCCCGAGGGCCTGTCGATGAACGAAAGCCGCGCGAAGATCTTCGTCTGCCAGCCGAAGAAGGCAGCCGAGGAGCGCCCCTGCGCCGAGCGCATCGCACGGCACATGGCCACACAGGCCTTCCGCCGCCCCGTCAGCGACGAGGACGTGCAGTACCTGATGAAGTTCTACGAGCTGGGTCGCAGCGAACCCGGCGGATTCGACGCCGGCATCACCGAGCTGGTGACGGCCATCCTGTCCAGCCCGGACTTCCTCTACCGCGCCATCCCGGCCCCGGAACAGGGCGAGTCGCGCCTGCTCACCGACCTGGAGCTGGCCTCGCGCCTGTCGTTCTTCCTGTGGAACACGCCGCCGGACAAGGAGCTGATCGACCTGGCCGCGGCCAACCGGCTGTCCGATCCGGCGGTGATGAATGCGCAGGTCGACCGCATGCTGAAGGACCCGCGGGCCGAATCGCTGGTGGAGAGCTTCGCGCTGGCGTGGCTGAACGTGGACGAGCTGGACAAGGTCGACCCCGTCGACCGCGCGTTCACCCCGGCGATGCGGGAGAACTTCGAGACCGAGATCCGCATGTTCCTGGCCAGCGTGCTGCTGGAGAACCGCAGCGTGATGGACCTGCTGGACGCGGACTGGACCTTCCTGAACGAGGACCTGGCCCGCTGGTACGGCGTGCAGGGCGTGCGCGGCCCGGTGTTCCGCCGCGTCAGGCTGGAGAACCCGAACCGCTTCGGCCTGCTGGGCAAGGGCGCGGTGCTGCTGCGCACTTCCTATGCGGACCGCACCTCGCCGGTGGTGCGCGGCGCCTGGGTGCTCGAGCGCATCATGGGCACGCCGCCCACCCCGCCGCCGCCGGGCGTGGAGACCGACCTGTCGGTCCGCGAGGGCCAGCCCCCGAGCACGCTGCGCGCGCGCCTGGAGATCCACCGCGAGAATCCGACCTGTAACGGCTGCCACGGCCTGATCGACCCGCCGGGCCTGGCGTTGGAGAACTTCGACAACACGGGCCGCTGGCGCGAGGTCGATGGCAGCCTGCCCATCGACGCCTCCACGGTGCTGTCCAGCGGGGTGAAGATCAACGGCCCGGTCGAGCTGCGCGAGTACATCAAGAGCCGCGAGGACCAGTTCCCGATGACGGTGACCTCGCGCCTGATGATGTACGCGCTGAACCGCGAGCTGGAGTACTTCGACATGCCCGTGGTGCGCCAGATCGTGCGTGACGCGAAGGCTTCCAACTACAGCTTCGGCGCCATCCTGAAGGGCATCGTCAACAGCGACGCCTTCCGGCGCCAGGGCGCAGAAAAGGAACACGGCCAGGCGACGCTGGCTTCCAACGACAGCGGCACGAGAGCCGCGACGCATCCATAAGGGAGAATGGCAATGGCGTTTTTCCTCACCAAGAAGCATCTGTCCCGGCGTACCTTCATCCGCGGCAGCGGTGTCGCGCTGGCGCTGCCCTTCCTTGATGCGATGGTGCCCGCGGGAACCGCGCTGGCGCAGAGCGGCGCGATGCCGAAGACCCGCGCTGGCTTCTTCTACCTGCCGCACGGCGCGATCATGAACAACACGCCCTACGGCAAGGAGTACGACAAGTGGACCTCCTCCGGCAGCGGCGAGAACTTCACGCTGGGCTACACGGTCTCGCCGCTGGAGCCGTACAAGCAGTACCTGACCACCTTCGAGAACATCGAGAACAAGGCGCCGAACAACTCCGTGCATGTGCTGAACCCGGCCACGTGGCTGTCCTGCGTGACGCCCGACACCTCGGCCAAGGGCCCCAGCCTCGGCATCACGCTGGACCAGCTGATCGCCCAGCGCATCGGCCAGGAGACCGCCCTGCCCTCGCTCGAGGTCGCCTCCGAGACCACGGTGCAGATCGCGGCCGGCAACGGCGGCTTCTACGCCGTGACCACCTCCTACGCGGCGCCGAACAAGCCGCTGCCGATGGAGTACAACCCGCGCAAGGTGTTCGTGCAGCTGCTGGGCGAGGGTGACACCGCCGCCGAGCGCGAGGCGCTGCTGCGAAAGAACGCCAGCATCCTCGACATGATCGCCGAGCGCACCAATTCCCTGAAGAAGACCCTGGGTCCCGGCGACCAGCGCGCGCTGAACGACTACCTCGACACGGTGCGCGAGCTGGAGCGTCGCGTGCAGATGGCCGGCTCGCGCGACATGGGCGACATGGAGGTCCCGGACGCGCCGATCGGCGTGCTGGAGGACTTCGACGAGCAGCTCAAGCTGCTGTTCGACCTGATCGCGCTGGCCTACCAGGCGGACCTGACCCGCGTGGTCACCTTCGTGATGGCCGCCGAGGGCACCGACCGGCCGTACCCGCAGGTGGGCGTGTCGGGCGGCTTCCACCCGGTCAGCCACCACACCAACACCCGCGAGCGCATCGAGGAGCTGATCCGCATCCAGCGCTACCACATGGAGCACTTCGCGCGCTTCATCAAGAAGCTGGCGGACACGAAGGAAGGCGACGGCTCGGTTCTCGACCACTCGCTGTTCCTGTACGGCTCGAACATGGGCAACAGCAACGCCCACGACAACTACCCGCTGCCGGAGATCGTCATCGGCGGCGCCAACGGCAGGCACAAGGGCGGCAAGAACCTGACGCTGCCCGAGCGCACGCCGCTGGCCAACCTGCACCTGTCCTTCCTCGACAAGCTGGGCATCGAGGAAGAGAAGTTCGGCATCAGCACCGGACGCATTACGGAACTGTGAGCATGCATTCGACCGATCGAAGGAAGTTCCTCAAGGGCGGCATCGGCACGGTGGCGGGGCTGGCCGCCGTGCCGGTCCTGGGCGGCCTCGCCGGCTGCCAGAGCGCACCGGCCCGCACCGGCGCGCGCGCCGCCGCCACCCGCATCGAGGTGCAACCCGTCACCGACCGCATCCGCGTGATCGCCGGCGTGCCCGGCAACGTGGTGGCGCTGGACGGCCCCGACGGCATCGTGCTGGTGGACAGTGGTGCCGCCGAACACGCCGCGGCGCTCCGGCGCCAGCTCGGCGATGCGCCGGTGCGCACGCTGATCAACACCCACTACCACCCGGACCAGACCGGCGGCAATGCGCTGTTCGCCACCGCCGGGGCCGAGATCCGCGCCCACAAGGTCACGCAGCAGTGGCTGGCCGCCGACTACTGGTCGCCGCAGCAGGACCGCTGGATCAAGGCGCCGCCGAAGGAGGCGGTTCCCCGGGTCACCTTCCGTGACAAGGGCGAGTTCCGCGCCGGCAACGAGACCGTCGAGTACGGCTACCTGCTCGAGGCGCACACGCGCGGCGACGCGTACGTGTTCTTCCGCGACTCCAACGTGCTGGTGGCCGGCGACGTGGCCTCGCCCGAGCGCGACCCGGTGCACGACTGGTTCGCCGGTGGCTGGCTGGGCGGCCGTGTCGACGCGCTCGAGGACCTTCTGGCGCTGGCCAACGACGGCACGCGCATCGTGCCGGCCTATGGCCCGGTGATGACCCGCGCGGAGCTCGAGGCCGAGTACGAGGTGATGAAGAAGATCTACGACATCACCGCCAGCCTCACGTCCAAGGGCCGCAGCGCCAAGGACATGCTGCAGGAAGGCGCGCTGGACGGCGTCGGCCGCACTTTCCAGGACCCGGCGCGCTTCCTCTACGATCTGGCCAAGGGCTACCAGGCCCACTACACCAATGTCGGGGTGAACGTTGTCTAAGGTGCTTCACAAAGCCCGCGCCATGCGCGCGATCGCCGCGGCGGGCCTGCTTGCGATCGGGATGGGAGCGTACGCCGCCGATGCGCCGCAGCGCACGCTGGTGGACCTGGTGCGCGAGGGCAAGCGCGACTCGGTGCTGGCGGCCATCACCTCGCCGCACGTGGACGTGAACGTGCGCGCGCCGGACGGCTCCACGCCGCTGATGTGGGCCGTGTTCGCCGCCGACCACGAGATGGTCGACGCGCTGCTCGAGCGCGGCGCCAAGGTCAATGTCACCAATGATTACGGCGCCTCGGCGCTGACGGAGGCCATCCGCCTGCAGGACATGGCGTTGTTCCGGACACTGCTGGACGCCGGCGCCGACGTCAACGTGCGCAACCTCGACAACCAGACCGCGCTGATGCTGGCCATCAGCGTCGGCCAGCCCGAGATGGCCAAGGAGCTGATCCGCCGCGGCGCCGACGTCACCGTGGTGGAGACCTTCCGCGGCCAGACGGCGCTGATGTGGGCCGCCGGCAACAACCAGCCGGACGTGGTCGACATGCTGCTGGAAAAGGGCGCGGCGAAGCAGGTGAACCTGCGCGCCAGGCACGATGACTGGGCGCGGCAGATGACCTCTGAGCCGCGCGCGCAGTTCGGCAGCCGCCACACCGGCGGCCTGACCGCGCTGCTGTACGCCACGCGTTCGGGCTGCTACCAGTGCGCCGTGTCGCTGGTGAAGGCCGGCGCGGACGTGAACCTGCCCAATCCCGACGGCGTCACGCCGCTGATCAACGCCATCGACAACCGCCGCTTCGACATCGCCATGTTCCTGCTCGACAGCGGCGCCGACCCGCACACCTGGGACTGGCACGGCCGCACGCCGCTGTACGTGGCGGTGACCATGAACGGCGGCGGTGGGGGACCGGGCCGCGGCGGCCCGGGTGGTCCTGGCGGTCCGGGCGGCGCTGCCGCCGGTGGACGCGGCGCCGGCGGGCCGGGCGGTTTCGGCCCGGCCGGATTCGGTGGTCCCGGGGCGGGCGGTGCGCCCGCGGCGCGCGGCCCCACGGCCATGGACGTGATCAACCGCCTGCTGGAGATGGGCGTGGATCCCAACCACGAGCTGACCCAGAAGCGCCCCTATGGCACCGGCGGCGGCCGCTTCCAGGAGTACGACCGCCGTGGCGGCGCCGGCCCGCTGATGATCGCGGCGATGAACAACGACCACGCCGCCATCGAGACGCTGCTCAGGCACGGCGCCGAGGTGGACCTGCCCAATGTGTTCCGCCTGACGCCGTTCATGATCGCGTCGGGCATGAGCGGCACGGGCAACGACGGTGCGGCCGGCCCGTCCGGCGAACGCGTGTTCCGCACGCTGGACCTGCTGCTGGAGGGCGGCGCGGACATCAACGCGCGCGTGATCGGCAGCCACCGCCGCACCTCGGCGCTGGTGTCCTACGTGCCCAGCCGCAAGGACCAGGAGGGCCGCACCGCGCTGATCGCGGCCGCCGCGCGCGGCAACGAGCCCATGGTGCGCTTCCTGCTCGAGCGCGGCGCGGACCACCGCATCCGCGACGCGGCGGGCATGACGGCCCTGGACGCAGCGCGCCAGCCCATCCCCGATGCCATCAACAACGAGCAGCAGCGCGAGCGCCTGGAGAAGGGGCGCCAGGCCGTGGTGAAGCTGCTCGAATCGCTGCCCCAGTAGCGTCCCCTGCCGCGTGTCCAGGCCGCGTCCGCGGCCTGGACACGATGGCTCCCGGTCATCCTCAGTCCCGCAACGACGTGCGCGCAGGCTCCTCGCGCAAGGCCTGCTCGATCCGCCCGCGGCCGGGTGTACCCGCGTCCAGCGCGCGCTGCAGCTTCTCCATGTATTCCTCGCGCCGCTTCGGAGGCAGCATGGGCTCGTCGGGATCCACCACGGCATCCAGCAGCATCGGGCCCTCGCTGCCCAGCAATTCCTCGATGGCGCCCTGCACCTGCGCCGGCGAGGTGATGCGCCGTCCCGGCACGCCCAGGCCCTCGGCAACGCGGGCGAAATCCACCGGCGCCAGCTCGCAGCCGAACTCGGGATTGCCCAGGAACATCATCTGCTCCCACTTGATCTGCCCCAGCGAGCCGTTGTTGATCACGACCACCTTCACGGCCAGCCGATAGCGCGCGCAAGTCGCCAGCTCCGCCAGGCTCATGCCGAGGCCGCCGTCGCCCACCACGGCCACCACCTGCCGGCCCGGATATGCCAGTGCGGCGGCGATGGCATAGGGCAGGCCGCCGCCCATCGACGCCAGCGTGCCCGACACACCGAAGCGCTGGGTCCCGCGGATCTGCAGGTACTGCGCGGCCAGGCCGGTGTTGTGGCCGCAGTCGGTGGCAATGATGGCGTCGTCAGCCAGGCGGCGGTCCAGCTCGTACACCACCCGCTGCGGCTTCATTGGCTCGCCGGGACGGCGTGCGCCGGCCGCCAGTGCGGCCAGCCATTGCTCCTTCCAGCCACGCACCTGCTGCAGGAAGGTATCGTCGGCCCTGGGCGTGAGCGCGGCATTGAGACGCTCCAGACAAGCGCGTGCATCGCCCACGATGGCCACGTCCACGGGATAACGCAGGCTGATGCGCGCGGCATCGTGGTCTACCTGCACCACCCGCGCCTGCCCCGGCGCAGGGTAGTACTCGGTGTACGGGAAGCCTGAACCCACGATCAGCAGCGTGTCGCACACCGCGAAGGCCTGCTGCGACGGGCGCGCACCCAGGTACCCCACGCCGCCGCTGACCGACGGGTGCACGTCCGGCAGCACGTCCTTGCCCAGCAGGGCCTTGGCGATGGGTGCCGCGAGCAGTTCGCTGGTGCGCAACAGGGCCTCGGATGCGTGCCGCGCGCCCTGGCCGGCGAGAATGGCCACTCGCGCGCCATCGTGGAGGACGCGCGCGGCCTCGGCGATGGCGCCCTCGTCAGGCACCAGCGTCGCCGGTGCCAGCGTGGCCGAGGGTTCGATCTTGTGGCGCGGTGAAGGCTCGTCCTCAGCCAGGGTCTCTTCCTGGACGTCCACGGGCACGGCCACGTGCGCCACGCCGCGGCGGGCCAGCGCGGTGCGGCAAGCCAGCGACACGCTGCCCTTCACGTGCTGCGCGCCGTGAATGGCGATGGACAACTCCGCCACGTCCTGGAACAGGCGCGTGTGGTCCACGTCCTGCTGGGCGTCGGTGTACGCCAGGTCGTGGTACGGCAAGCCGGTGATGGCCAGTACCGGCGCGCGGTCGAAGCGCGCGTCATACAGGCCATTGAGCAGGTTGATGCCGCCCGGCCCGGTGGTCGCCAGGCACACGCCCAGGCGACCGGTCCACTTGGCGTGCGCGCACGCCATGAAGGCGGCCGCCTGTTCGTGGCGAGCCTGGATGAAGCGGATGCGGTCCTGGTGGGTGCGCAGGGCCTCCACCAGGCCATTGATGCCATCACCCGGCAGGCCGAACACGGTGTCCACATCCCACTCGAGCAGGGTCTTCACCAGCACATCGGCGGCGTTGCGCCCATCACGCTCCGGCATGGAAACCTCCTTGCGGCCCTAGCCGCAGGTCGCCATCAGCGCCGCCGGCAGGGCCGTCATGGCGATGGCCACCATCGACAGCACGGTCACGCCGCCGGCGAGGAAACTGGTGAGGCGCAGGCGCTCGTTGCCGGCGCTGGCAGGATCCCGCACCCCGGAAAGCGCCCGGTACAGCAGCGCGATGCAGCCCGCGACCGCGCCGAGCTGGATGCCCGCCACCGCCGCGCCAGGCAGGCAGCCACGCGCCCCGATCAGGGCCAGGAGCAGCACGTCTGCCAGCCATATCAGCGGTCCGCCGAGCACGAAGAGCGCGCGCCTCATGCCTTGAGCTTGCGCCAGCCGGGCCGTGGCTGCGGCTCCGACGACTCCGCGACGTTCCGTAGGACAGCCACCGAGGACGACCGGCAGTGCACGCCGCAGGAGCACCCGCATCGGGAAAGCCGGGGACCCCCGGGGC
>QGUX01000115.1 GCA_003242275.1 Pseudomonadota bacterium
ACCTCGATCTGCGTGGCGCCCCGGTTGGCGGTCTTCGCCAGCTTGGTCCACGTGTGCGTGCGGTTGCCGTGCAGGTTCAGCGTGCCGCCGGAGATCATGATGCCGCGGTCGCCCATGCCGGCCATGACATCCTCGCCCTGCACGTGGTCGGTGAAGGTGATCGTGGCCTTCCTGGTGTGCGGGCGGTCCGGCGTGCCGATGGTCAGCTCGCCATGCAGCATGATCCATTCGGTGGACAGCACCAGGTCGACGTCGTCCGAGAAGGTGAGCTTGCCGTCGATGGACAGGCCGGCCAGCGGCGGCGGGCTGACGTCGAGGATGATGTCCCTGTCCTTGCCGATGACGACCATGTCCCCGGTGCCGGGAACCTTGCCGTTCGGCCAGCTCGCCGGATCCGACCATTTCGTGGCTGCCAGGGCGGAGGCGCTGGCCAGCAGCAGTGCCGGAACCAGCGAGGCAAGAACGACCGACCGAAACCGCTCACTCACGGCGATACCCCCTGTTCTTCTGCAGCAGGCCCGGTGTCCTGGATGGCGGGAGAGAATAGCGCGCCCGTCCGGCGTGGGGCCATTGCACGAAACCGCCACGCGTAGCTGCCGGGTCCGGGTGGAAGCCGGGAACAGCCGCCGGCATCAGGCGCGGGGTCGATGGGGTGGCGCGGGACGATTCAGCTGGCGCCGGGGTGCCGGCCGTCGTGGTTGGGGCTGGCCACGCCGGCCGGACTTTCCGGGCAACTCATCGGTGGATACACTCGGGCTCACAAACGATCCGTTATCCGAAACGGACACGGGCAACCTGCGGGGGTCGGGCTTGCCTGCCTGGATGCCGCATGCGGCATAGCCACCCCGTATTTGGTGTACAACTGCAACCATTCAAGTTCGCGCAAGCTCGGGAGTTCTGCCATGCGCCCTCTTCATGCAAGAAGCCACCGCGTTTCCTGTTTCCTCTCATTGCTTGCTGCCTGCTGCTTCACCCTCAGCGCCCAGGCCGAATCCGTCGCGGCGAAGAGCGGAAACTGGTCCGCCCGGTCCACCTGGGCCAATGGCGCGGTTCCTGCGGCCGGCAGCATCGTCAGCATTCCTGCCGGCACGAACGTCGTGCTCGACGTCAGTCCACCGGCACTGAACGGCCTGACGATCGACGGCAAGCTGGCCTTCTCGAACGACAAGGACCTGGAGCTGACCACCGAGTGGATCATGCTCCACGGCGAGCTCGAGATCGGCACCGAAGCCCGGCCCCACACCCGCAAGGCCACCATCACCCTCACCGACAAGGTGAAGGGCGAGGAAGTGATGGCCGGCATGGGCGACCGCGGCATCATGATCTCCGGCGGCACGCTGAACCTGCACGGCAACCGCACCCATACCTGGACCAAACTGGCGAAGACCGCCGGGAAGGGCGCCACCACCATCGAGGTGCTGGACGCGAAGGAGTGGACTGTCGGCGATGAGATCGTGCTGGCCTCCACCGACTTCGACCCGCGCCAGGCCGAGAAGCGCAGGATCACCGGTATCCGCGGCAACACCCTCACGCTCGACCGCCCGCTGGAGTACATGCACTTCGGCAAGATCACCTTCGGCGTGGATGAGCGCGGCGAGGTGGTGCTGCTGACGCGCAACATCAAGATCCAGGCCTCCGAGGATGCCGAGCAGAGCTACTTCGGCGGCCACATCATGGCCATGCCCTCCTCGAAGATGTTCGTGTCGGGCGTGGAACTGACCCGCATGGGCCAGCACATGGTGCTGGCGCGCTACCCCATCCACTGGCACCTGGTGGGCGACGCCCGCGGCCAGTACATCCGCAACGCGGCCATCCACGACACCTACAGCCGTTGCGTCACCGTCCACGGCACGCACAACCTGCGCATCGAGAACAACGTGACCTACAACAACGTGGGCCACTGCTTCTTCATCGAGGACGGCATCGAGACCGGCAACTACTTCATCCGCAACGTGGCCATCCAGACCAAGTGCCACCCCACCCTGCCGTGCGTGCCGGTGAACCTGGCCGCCAACGGCGAGATCGTTGCCGAGAACCCGCGCAACATCCGGCAGATCAGCTTCTCGCGCGAGCACACCCTGCTGCCCTCCGATAACACGGTGTCCTCGTTCTGGATCACCAACCCGAGCAATTACTTCATCGACAACGTGGCCGCGGGCTCGGACTCGACCGGCTTCTGGTTCTCGATCCCGGAGCACCCCAACGGGGCATTCCTGGACACGGAGATCTCGAAGAACACCTGGTCGCGCCGGATGCCACTGGGCGCGTTCAGGGGCAACGTGGCCCACTCGAACTTCGACGGCTTCATGATCGACCGTCACATCAACGAGGACAACACCTTCACCACGGCCTCCATCCCGTGGCTGCCGCTCAGGGACCCCACCGACCTCGAGAGCGAGGTGATGGAGACCCACTTCGAGGACCTCACCGCCTACAAGAACCGCAATGGCGGCCTGTGGGGCCGCGGCGACCTCTACATCTACAGGAACGCGAAGTTCGCCGACAACGCCATCGGCATGACGCAGGCCGCCGGCGACATCGGCACCTCGCGCTTCAGCTCGCTCCTGATCGAATCGCTGGTGGTCGGCGAGACCGAGAACATCGGCAATCCCCGCACGCCCGAGGAAATCGCCTACGGCCGCAGCCTGCCCAAGCCGCTGATTCCCGACTTCCCCATCCGCGGCTACGAGTTCTACGACTACCGCGATGACGTGGTGAACACCACCTTCGTGAACTTCCAGGACAACGAGCTGCGCAAGACGGGCGCGCTGTCCTTCCTGCTGTTCACCAGCGCGGGACTCAGCACCGGCAGCACGGTGAAGGGCGCGAAGTTCGTGAACGCCAAGCCGGTCTATTTCCCGAAGTACGACAACCGGTTCGACAACGACAACCGCGGCGGCAACGCCTATCGGACGCTGTCGTTCCGCGACCTGGACGGCTCGGTGACCGGCATCCCGAACTCGCAGGTCCTGCTGCACGATGGCGAGAGCGACAGCGTGGCCACCGATGACACCTGCGTGGTCCAGCCCACCTGGAACGCCGCGGTGTGCACGGGCGACATCGGCCGCCTGAACCTGTCCGACGCCAGGGGAGAGCTGCCGGCTGCCGTCGACCTGGAGTCCCGGACCGCACGCTTCGCCCTGCTCTCCTCGATCGGTGGCGGCTCCCTTGCCAACACCCCGCTCGGCCAGAAGCAGCGTACCGCCCTGTTCTCCCGCCGGCCCCCGCAGCCGCCGGTCACGCTGGTTCGCAATGGCAAGGAGTTCAAGGTGTTCGGCGACCAGAGCACCGTGAAGGCCGGCACCGAGATCCTGGTGAAGACCGAGAGGGAGGAACTCACGCTCAGCATCTCGGAAATGGATACGGGCTCGTGGGTGATCTTCGAGCTGCCGGGATTCGTGAAGGCGACCTCCGGCACCGAACAGCGCAGCCTCGATGCCCTGCGCCAGGCGACGGAGACCTCCTGGTTCCGCGATGGGAACAAGGTCTGGATCAAGCTGGTGGCAGCGCCCCCGGTCTCGCCCATCATCCGGCCGACGGACCTGCAGGCGCAGATCACGGTCCGCCGCGAGGGCGCGGGCCCGCACATTGCCGGCGCATCGAGCACGGCATCGAGGTGAGCCCTTCAAGGCTCCGGCGGTCTCCTGCCGGGGTCTCCAGGTGGGTGTCCTGGTTCCCGCCAGGACTCCCATCCCGTTGCGGCGAGCGCTACCTGCCGGCTCCGGTCAATGTGGCATCGCTGAAGTCATGGGCCGCGGACCGAAGTTGCTGTCGCGCAAGGCCCTGTATTGCGCGATCGCTGCGGTGACTGCGTCGCAGCATCACACCCGCTCCAAGGCCGTGGGCGACAGATCCGGGGCCCCGGACTCCGCCCATATCTCCACCTGGAACATGAATGTCATTGCCATATGCCGTTCCGGACATCAGCGGTTCGGCAAATTCATTAGGGCTGGCAGTTTTTTGGCGCGACACTTTTCCGCACTTCCAGTCATAACGGATGCCAGTCATGTCCAAGGAATCCAGACACAATCACCCTGTCGGACTCGCCGTCACGCTGAGCATCATTTCCGCAACGAGCGCAGCATGGGCACAGTCCGGGGACGACAACATCCTCGAGGAGGTGGTGGTCACGGGTACCCGCGTGGCCGATCGCACCCGCCTCGACACGCTCTCCCCCGTGGATGTGCTGACGGCCAGCGCACTGGCCAGCCAGGGCTCCACCGAGCTGGCCACCTCGCTGCAACGCCTGGCGCCCTCGATCACCTTCCCCCGCCCGTCGGCCACCGACGGCACCGACTCCATCCGCCCGGCGACGCTGCGCGGCCTGTCCCCGGACCAGACGCTGGTACTGGTGGATTCCAAGCGCCGCCACGCCTCGGCGCTGGTCAACCTGAACGGTTCGGTGGGCCGCGGCTCCTCGGCCGTGGACCTGAACGCGCTGCCGGTATCGGCCATCGAGCGCGTCGAGGTGTTGCGTGATGGCGCTTCGGCGCAGTACGGCTCCGACGCCATTGCCGGCGTGGTCAACGTGCGCCTGCGCGCCGCACGCGAAGGCGGCGGCGCCACGGCGACCTACGGCGAGTACAGCACCCGGGTGGAAACCGCGCGCGGCTCGCGCAAGGAGCACGACGGCGCCACCAGGTCGCTGGCCGCCTGGGTGGGCCTGGGGCTGGGAGAAGAAGGTTACCTGACGCTGTCCGGCGAATACCGCGACCGCAACCCCACCAGTCGCGGCGACCTCGACCCGCGCGTGGACCCACCGCGCGTCACCTCGCGCTACGGCGATCCCGACAGCAGGGATCTCTCGCTGTACGCCAATGCCGGGCTGCCACTGGCCTCGGGCTGGGAGCTGTACGGCTGGGCCGGCCTGCAGGACCGCGACTCCACCTCGGCCGCGCTGTTCCGCACCGCGACCAATGACAACAACGTGCCGGAAATCTACCCGGAGGGCTTCCTGCCGCTGATCAATCCAGACGTGAAGGACGTCACCGCTGCCGCCGGCACGCGCGGCCTGCTCGGCGGCTGGGATGCGGATTTCAGCCTGGTCTACGGCCGCAACAAGCTGCACTACGACGTGCACAACTCGCTCAATGCCACCTACGGCGTGGACTCGCCGACCTCGTTCGACGCCGGCGGCCTGGTGTACGACCAGTTCGTGCTCAACGCCGGCCTGACACGCCAGCTGGACCTTGGCCTCAACCACCCGGTGAACTTCGCGTGGGGCGTGGAAGCTCGCCGCGAGAACTACGAAGTGAACGCCGGCGAGGAGGCCTCGTGGGCAACCGGCACCGCGGCACCAGACCTCGCGCCGGGCTCGCAGGGCTTCCCGGGCTTCCAGCCCTCCAACGAGATCGAGGAGGACCGCACCGCCTTCGGCGGCTACGTGGACCTGGAGACCCACCTCACCGACAAGCTGCTGGCCTCGGTGGCGCTGCGCGCAGAGCACTACTCGGACTTCGGCTCGGCCACCACCGGCAAGGTGGCGCTGCGCTATGACTTTACCCCGGCATTCGCGCTGCGCGGCACGGTCTCGCGCGGCTTCCGTGCGCCGAGCCTGCAGCAGCAGTACTTCACTTCCACCGCCACGGTGTTCACCGACGGCATCCCGGCAGAGACCGGCACCTTCCCGGCCACCTCGGACGTGGCCCGCGCGCTGGGCGCCACGGACCTCGAAGCCGAGAAGTCGTGGAACTACTCGGTCGGCGCGGTGTTCCGGCTGTCCGGTTTCGAGGCCACCGTGGACGCCTACCAGATCGACATCGACGACCGCATCGTGCTCTCGGAGAACCTCAGCGGCGACGCGGTGCTGGAGGCGCTGGCCGACGCCGGCATCACCGGCGTGACCGCCGCGCGCTTCTTCACCAACGGCCTGGACACCCGCACCCGCGGCGTGGACATCGTGCTGCGCAAGCGGCTCGTGACCAGCAGTGCCGGCCGGTTCGACTTCACCGCCGCCGCCAACTACAACGACACCGACATCCGCTACGTGGCGGACGTGTCGGCGCCGGGGCTGCCGATCCTGTTCGGCCGCCAGAACCAGCTGCGCATGGAACGCGGCACGCCCAAGGACAAGTACGTGCTCTCGGCGGACTGGAACCGCTCCTTCGGTGGCCATGAGCTGGGCGCCAACTTGCAGGCCACCCGCTACGGCGAGACGATCGCGGCCGGCTCCAGCGCCGCCAATGACCTGGTGCTGGAACCGAAGTGGGTAACCGACCTGTCGGTGCATGCCAGGATGAACAAGGTGACGCTGACCTTGGGCGCGGACAACCTGTTCGACACCTACCCGACCAGGAACCCGGCGGACCTGAATACCACCGGTACCGTGGGCTTCTCGCAGTTCTCGCCATTCGGCTTCAACGGCCGCTTCCTGTACGGGCGCGCGTCGATCAACTGGTAGGCGCGAGACACGCGATGCGCGGCCGGGGGCGCAATGCTTCCGGCCGTTGTCGTTCCTGTGGCCGCCGCGCGGCATCCTCCCGATGCCATGGCGGATGGGGGCGATCTGCTACGGGCGCTGCCGGAACGGTGTCTCGAACAGCGCGCGGCTGAACATCTTCCGGTACGCACCGGGGGACAGGCCGGTCAGCCGCTTGAAGACCCTGCGGAAGAACGACGAGTCCTCATAGCCGACCTCCGCGCTGATCTGCTCGGCGGACAAGCGGCCGTCCTCGAGCAGGCGCCGCGCCTCGTCGATGCGCAGGTTCTGCACGTAGTCGATGAGCGCCACCCCGGTCGCCGCACGGAAGCGCCGCTTGAGCGTGCGCTCGGCAAGACCCGATGCCTGCACCGCCGCGCTGACTGCGCCCTGGCGCCGGAAGTTCTTCGCGAGCCAGTCCTCGCAGGCGCGAACCTCCGCGTCCGGATGTTGCCGGCGCCGGACCAGGGGACCGTAGGGCAGCTGGCCCTCCTCGTGGCGCTTGAGCAGGTAGATCCTGGCGATGCGCTGCGCCTCGCCCGGATTCACGTGCCGCGAGATGATGTGCACCGCGAGGTCATGCCATGACGTCGTGCCACCGGCCGTCACGAGGCGGCCCGTCCGGTCCGAGAAGCACAATGTCGGTTCGGGCCGGAAGCGGACCTGCGGGTAGTGCCGCTCGAACAGGTCGCGATAGCCCCAGTGCGAGGTGGCCTCGCGCCCGTCGAGCAGGCCGGCCGCGGCCAGCAGCAACGCGCCGGAACAGGCCGAGTACACGAACGCGCCGCGGGCGAACTGCGCGCGCAACCAGCGCTTGGCGGCATCGTGACGTCCGTCCAGGTGCTCATCGGGCCCCAGCCACAGCTCCGGCACGATGACGATGTCCGCGCGCACCCGGGTCGCGAACGACAGCTCGGGTTCCACCGGGACGCCGTGGCCGCAGGTGAAGCGCTTCCTTGCGCCGGCGATGATGCGGACATCCAGCGGCGCCGTTCCGCCGGGTTGCGAGGTGAGGGTCTGCCAGAGATTGCCGGCGGACTTGAGCACGTCGACCAGGCCATAAAGCGCCGATCCTGAGGTCTCCGGCAGCGCCACCAGCAGTGTCTTCAGGGGCCTTCCGGTCGCAGTCCGTGCCATTCCACGAAGTTGGCATAAAACGACCGGAATTGACAATAACGCATCTTAGCGCCCCAACCCGCCAGGCCTATCCTGCGTGCCGTCACCGTAAACCAACCTATGGGAGAACACACATGTCAGTCCAGGCGATCCAGAAGGAGGAAGACGGCCGGATCAATGGCTTCGACCCGCAGGCGATCACCGCCACCGTCGATGCCCTGCGCAACGATCCGCCACTGGCGCGCTTCGCGTTCCGTGCCCGCAACCAGTGGATCAGCGGCGGCGAGAACCGTTCGATGATCCAGGATTTCTTCGGCTGCGGCACCGAGGACACCTCGCGCGCGAAACCTTTCGTGTACACCAATGGCGAGCCGCCCGTGCTGCTGGGCAACAACGAGGGCGCCAACCCCGTGGAGTACCTGCTGCACGCCCTCGCCGGCTGCGTGACCACGACCACCGTCCTGCACGCCGCGGCGCGGGGCATCCATGTCCGCTCGCTGCGCACCGAGCTGGCCGGGGACATCAACCTGATGGGTTTCCTCGGCCTCGATCCGGACGTGCCGGCAGGCTGCGAAGCCATCACCATCCGCATGGACATCCAGGCGGACTGCAGCGACGAGGAGCTGGATGAACTGCTGAAGTTCGTGCACGGCCACTCGCCCGTCTGCAACACGGTGTGCCGCCCGGTGCCCGTGGTGATCGAGCGCATGCAGCGTCGGTGATGCCGCCTGCCTGCCGGGCACCTGCGTGCGCCAGTGAACTGGCAGGCCTGCGTCCACCGCCCTGGAAAGCAAGAAGCCCCGGCGGTCTCCCGCCGGGGCCTCTTCTCATGGTCGATGGTCAGGCAAGCCCGTGGCTTACATGTCCATGCCGCCCATGCCGCCCGGAGCACCGTGGGCGTGCTCGTTCTCGTCCTTCGGGGCGTCGGCGATCATCACCTCGGTCGTCAGCAGCAGGCCGGCCACGGAGGCGGCGTTCTGCAGCGCCAGGCGGGTCACCTTGGCCGGATCCAGGATGCCGGCCTCGAGCATGTCGCCATACTCGCCCTTGGCGGCGTTGTAGCCGTAGGCACCCTTGCCGGACTTCACGGCGTTGAGCACCACCGCGGCATCCTCGCCGGCGTTCTCGACGATCTGGCGCAGCGGCTCCTCGATGGCACGGGCCAGCAGGCGGATACCCACCGTCTGGTCCTCGTTGGCGCCCTCGAGGTCCTTCAGGGCCTTCTGCACGCGGATCAGGGCGGTACCGCCGCCCGGCACCACGCCTTCCTCGACGGCCGCACGGGTGGCGTGCAGCGCGTCCTCGACGCGGGCCTTCTTCTCCTTCATCTCGACCTCGGTCGCGGCACCGACCTTGATCACGGCCACGCCGCCGGAGAGCTTGGCAACGCGCTCCTGCAGCTTCTCGCGGTCGTAGTCGCTGGTGGCTTCCTCGATCTGCTTGCGGATCGACTCGATGCGGCCCTTGATGTCCGCGGCCTTGCCGGCGCCGTCGATGATGGTGGTGTTCTCCTTCTCGACGATGACCTTCTTGGCCTCGCCCAGGTCGTTGACCGACGCCTTCTCCAGCGTCAGGCCCACTTCCTCGGAGATCACGGTGCCGCCAGTCAGCACGGCGATGTCCTGCAGCATGGCCTTGCGGCGGTCGCCGAAGCCCGGGGCCTTCACGGCGGCAACCTTCAGGATGCCGCGGATGTTGTTCACCACCAGGGTCGCCAGCGCCTCGCCCTCGACGTCCTCGGCCACGATCAGCAGCGGACGGCCGGCCTTCGCCACGCCCTCGAGCAGCGGCAGCAGCTCGCGGATGTTCGAGATCTTCTTCTCGGTCAGCAGGATCAGGGGCTTCTCGAGCTCGGCCACCTGGGTCTGCTGGTTGTTGATGAAGTACGGCGAGAGGTAGCCGCGGTCGAACTGCATGCCCTCGACCACTTCGAGCTCGTTCTCAAGGCCCGAGCCCTCTTCCACCGTGATGACGCCTTCCTTGCCCACCTTCTCCATGGCCTCGGCAATGGTCTTGCCGATGGACTCGTCGGAGTTGGCGGAGATGGTGCCGACCTGCGCGATGGCCTTGCTGTCCTTGCAGGGCTTGGCGAGCTTCTTCAGCTCCTCGGTGGCCACAGCCACGGCCTTGTCGATGCCGCGCTTCACGTCCATCGGGTTGCGACCCGAGGAGACGGCCTTCAGGCCCTCGCGGATGATGGCCTGGGCCAGCACGGTGGCGGTCGTGGTGCCGTCACCCGCCTCGTCCGAGGTGTTGGACGCGACTTCCTTCACCAGCTGCGCGCCCATGTTCTCGAACTTGTCCTTCAGCTCGATCTCCTTGGCGACGGACACGCCGTCCTTGGTGATCGTCGGGGCGCCGAAGCTCTTCTCGAGCACGGCATTGCGGCCCTTGGGACCCAGCGTCGCCTTCACGGCGTTGGCCAGGATGTTGACGCCGCGGAACATCTTCACGCGGGCGTCGTCACCGAAACGTACGTCTTTAGCTGCCATGATTACTTGCCCTCGATGACGGCCATGACGTCTTCTTCACGCATGACCAGGAGTTCTTCGCCGTC
>QGUX01000339.1 GCA_003242275.1 Pseudomonadota bacterium
GGCCGACAAGTTCCTCACCACGCCGGCGGACGGGCTGGCCGACACCTACGTGAACTTCGGCTACTCGCGCAAGGGCGTGGGTGTGCTGGATTCCGTGGGGCTGTCGCTGTCCTGGCACGACTTCGAATCCGACCGCAACTCGATTGATTACGGCAGTGAGTGGGATGTCCAACTGACTGCGAAATACAGGCGGATCACGGGTACGCTGAAGTTCGCCGACTACGATGCCAGGGCGACGACGCCGGCGGCGGTACGCGATACTCGCAAGCTTTGGGCGCAGCTCGAGTTCGTGTGGTAGGCCATGCGCGCCACGGCTTCCATTCATGACCGATACGCATCTGCGGGTACTCATCGTCGACCAGAACCTCGCCAGGGCCACCATCCTGGAGGAGGGCCTGCGCGAAGCCGGTTACCGCGACATCATCGTGGTTCGCGACATGCAGAACCTGATGCGGCGGATCATCGATGAGGAGCCGGACGTGATCCTCATCGACCTGGAGAATCCCAACCGCGACGTGCTCGAGCAGATGTTCCGGGTGTCGCGGGTGGTGCAGAGGCCGGTGGCGATGTTCGTGGACAGCGCCGACCGCGGCGCCATCGAGGCGGCCGTCGATGCCGGGGTCTCCGCCTACGTGGTCGACGGCCTGCGCAAGGAGCGCGTGCGCGCCATCGTCGAGACCTCGATCAGCCGTTTCCGGGCCTTCGAGAAGCTGCGCGTGGAGCTGGACGAGACGCGGCGCCAGCTCGCCGACCGCAAGCTGATCGACCGCGCCAAGGGCATCCTGATGAAGCAGCGCGGCCTGGCCGAGGAGGAGGCCTACGAGGCCATGCGCAAGGCCGCCATGGACGCCAACCTCCGCCTGTCGGAAGTCGCGCGCAGTGTCATCACCGCGGCAGGACTGCTGAAATCATGAGCGAGCGCGTGGCCGTGACGCCCCACATCCTTTCCATCGGTTTCATGCCGCTGCTGGATTGCGCGCTGCTGGTAGCAGCCCACGAGAAGGGCTTCGCCGCGCTGCAGGGACTGAGGCTCCGGCTGGTGCGCGAGGTTTCCTGGGCCAATGTGCGCGACCGCATCACCGTGGGCCACCTGGATGCGGCGCAGATGCTGGGGCCGATGGTGCTGGCCTCGGGCATGGGAAGCTGGCCCGGCCAGACCCGTTGCGTGGCCGTGGCCGCACTGGGCGTCGGCGGCAACGCCATCACGGTCTCGACCGCGCTGTGGCGGGGGAGGCGCGAGGCCGGTGCGCGGGTGGATGCGCGTCCGGACGTGCAGGCGCGGGCGCTGGCGCAGGTGGTGGCGGCGCGCGCCCGCGCCGGTGAGGAGCCGCTCACGCTGGCGATGGTGTTCCCGTTCTCCTGCCATCACTACCAGCTGCGCGACTGGCTGTCGCTGGGCGGCATCGACGCCGATCGCGACGTGCGGCTGGTGGTGGTGCCGCCGCCGCTGCTGGTGGAGGCCATCCGCACCGGGCAGGTCGACGGCTTCTGCGTGGGCGAGCCCTGGAGCAGCCTCGCGGTGGACGCGGGCCTCGGCACCATCGTCGCGGTGGGCAGCGAGGTCTGGCCGCGGCCGCCCGAGAAGGTCCTCGGCCTGCGCGCCGAATTCCTGGAGCGCAATCCGGGCGTCGTGGCCGCGCTGGTGCGCGCGCTCGGCGCGGCGGCGGAATGGGCCGGGGAGCCGTCCAACCGCCCGGAACTCGCGCGGCTGCTCGCGCAATCCCGTTACGTGGGTGCCCCGGCGTCGATGCTGCTCGCGGCGCTGAACGGCGAGCTGGTGATGGAGCCGGGCGGGTCGCCGCAGCGCCGCGAAGGGTTCCTGATGCTCGATCGCGACGCCACGCGGCTGCGTGGCGAGGACGCAGCCATGTTGTTCGAGCGCATGCAGCGCTGCGGCCAGGTCGCACACGAAGCCGCCGGGCGGGCGCTGGCCAGCTATCGCACCGATATCCAGGATGGGTCCGCGGCAGGCGGGACCCACGATGCACGTGTGGGCCGGGGCTGAGGAGCGACGGATGCCCGGCATTGCAGTTGCGCATCGGAGGAAGTGACGATGGAAGCGAAGAGACTGCTGGTGATCGGCAACGGCATGGTGGGACAGCGGCTGCTCGAGAACCTGGCCGCCGGGCGCCACGACTACGCGATCACCGTGCTGTGCGAGGAGCCGCGGCCGGCCTATGACCGCGTCGGCCTCACCAGCTTCTTCAGCGGCAGGACCGCCGAGGACCTGTCGCTGGTGCCGCCACGCTTCTTCGAGGACAACGGCATCACGCTGCACCTCTGCGAGCGCGCCGAGGCCATCGATCGCACCGCGCGCAGGGTGACCACCAGCAGCGGGCGCGTGCTCGAATACGACCGGCTGGTGCTGGCCACGGGTTCCTCTCCCTTCGTGCCGCCGATCCCTGGCCGCGAGCGCCCACAGTGCTTCGTGTACCGCACCATCGAGGACCTTGTCGCCATCCGCGAGGCGGCGCGCCATGCCAGGAGCGGCGCGGTGATCGGCGGCGGCCTGCTCGGCCTCGAGGCGGCCAAGGCGCTGGTGGACCTGGGACTGGAGGCCCACG
>QGUX01000116.1 GCA_003242275.1 Pseudomonadota bacterium
CGACGCTGGCGCTGAACCGCGCATTGCGCAGGGCCTGAGCGCCGGGCGGAATCCTTTCCTCCAGCCGGGCCGGCACCGGTCGGGTGCCGGCAGCGGATCTGCCAGACGCAGCGACGCCGTTCCAGCGGTGCATCGTTCCGCAGCGCGCGGTACGGACGTTATCCTTGCCGCACGCCCGGTCGCTCCGGGAATCGATCGAAGATGCAGCGCCCACAGAGGAACCGGATGGACATTCGAGCAGGAAGTATCTGGAGCATCGCCCTGGCCGCCGTGCTGGTGACGGCCTGCGCACCCCAGCGCGTGAAGATCGGCGGCAACGACTACCGCGTGGTGGTGAAGGACGGCGAGGAGTACTTCTGCCACGATGAGCCCGTGACCGGTTCGCGCGTGTCGACGCGCGAAGTGTGCCGCACGCGCCGGCAGATCGACGAGGCGCAGCAGGAAGTCCGGCGCATGCAGACCCCGCCCACGGACATCGACCTGCCCGATACCCAGCCCGGGGCGTACTGACCGTCTGTGGTATCGCCGCCACGCCTGGCGTCCGGAATTGAATGCCTAGGCAATGAGCGATAACCCATAGAAGGATTCTTATGTACTTGCGGGAAATTCCTGCCGCGAAAAGAATCCGCCGCTGACTCGCTACAGAGAGTTTGGAAATCCAGTCCGCGCCGGTGTTCATCGACGCCACCGCGGGCTTCCGCAAGCGTCTTTTTGAGGGGGAATCCGGTGTCAAATTCACATGCCAGTCCAGGGCAGAATCTTGTTCGTGCCGCCGTTGCGGCCGCCATTGGCGCAGCGATATTCATGGGGCAGGGCACCCGCGCCACAGCGGCCGAGGCGGGTGATGACGAGTTCGTCGAACTCGAGGAAGTGCAGGTTACCGGTTCGCGCATCGTCCGCCGCGACCAGATCGCCAACAGCCCGCTCGTCACGGTCGAGAGCGCGGACCTGGAAAACCGCAGCGGCCTGAACATCGAGTCGTATCTCAACCAGCTGCCGACCTACAACCCCGCCGCCTCGCCCGTCACGACGCAGCAGGACGTGCAGATCTCGGCGGTGAACTCCGTGGGCATCTCGGCCGTGTCGCTGCGCGGCTTCGGCCCGAACCGCAACCTGGTGCTGGTCGACGGCCATCGCCCGGTGCCCACCAACGCACTGATGGTGGTCGACATCAACGGCATCCCGTCGGCCATGGTGCAGCGTGTCGAGATCATCTCGGGCGGCGCCTCGGCGGTGTACGGTGCCGACGCCATCGGCGGCGTGACCAACTTCATCCTGCGCAAGGACTTCCAGGGCCTGGAGCTCGACGCGCAGTCCGGCTTCACCGAGGCCGGTGACGGCGAGGAGTACCGCCTCTCCGGCATCCTGGGCACCAACGTGGCCGACGGCCGCGGCAACGTGACCATCGGCGCCGAGTACTACACCCGCAAGGAGGCGCTGGAGCGCAACCGCAGCTTCTACACCGACTCCTGGGCCGACCCGAACGTCGCCAGCAACGACTTCTTCCTGTTCGGCCTCAATGGCTACAACACCGGCTTCTTCGCCGGCCCGCACAACAATGCCATCCAGGCACTGTTCGCGGATCGTCCCGCCGGCACCGGCGTGTGCCCCTCGGGCCCGTTCGGGTGCAACTTCCTGTACACCTTCCGCTTCAACCCGGATGGCACGATCTACAACCCGGCCGGCAACAACCTGAACAGCTTCGGCCTGAACATCGACGGGCGTGAGTACGCGTACCAGAACGTGTACGACAACACGTACACCAACAGCCCTGGCGCCGGCGAGCCGCCGATCATCCAGACGGTGAAGTTCAACAACCTCGAGGCGCTGGTGAGCGCGCCGCAGACGCGCTACTCGTTCTTCGCGTCGGGCAACTACGACCTCACCGACAACCTGAAGTTCTTCGCCCGCGCCACCTACGCCGAGAGCAAGACGCGCACGCGCCTGTTCGGCACCAACGCCAGCTACGGCTGGGAGGCCCAGGTCCCCTACAACCCGGTCACCGACAGCCCGGTCGACCCGACGCTGGACTACGGCGATCCGGCGGTGCTGCAGGCGGTGCTGGCCAACCCCGCGGCCTACGCCAACCCGAGCTTCATCCCGCACGGTGCCGCCGGGGCGCAGCATCCCGTGCCGCTCGAGTTCGCGGTGCTGCTCAACAGCCGCGGCCGCATGACGTGGTGTGAGGCGGGCGCGACCGTCGCCGGCGTGTTCTGCGATCCGGCTGCGCCCAACGCGACCAACGATCCGGCCCTGATCGGCACGTTCTACGGCTACAGCCCGGCCCAGGCCGGCACCTGGATCGCCGAGACCTACCCGACCAGGAGCTTCCCGCAGCGTGCGACGCTCAACGTCAACAACGTGTGGAACATCGAGACGGGCCTGCGCTTCAACCTGCCGTTCGGCGACTGGAGCGGTGAGCTGTACCTGAACCACGGCCAGTCGAGCACCTACAACGTGGCCTTCGGCAACAACTCGCTGGAGCGCTGGCGTGCGGTGGTCACTTCGCCGGACTACGGCCGCGACCAGGTGTTCTTCGGCAACGAGGACGGCGCGTCGGTGAACTTCGGCACCGTGCCGGTGCCCTGCACCAGCGGCTTCTACGAGACGCTGTTCCACGGCGACCAGCCGCCCTCGGAGGACTGCCAGTACGCGGTGCAGGCCATCCTGCAGACGCGCACGCAGAACCAGCTCGACAACTACGAGCTGAACCTGCAGGGCGGCCTGTTCGATCTGCCGGCCGGCCAGGTGCGTTCGGCGGTGGGCTTCCAGTGGCGCCGCAACCGGGCGCAGTTCAATCCCGACATCCTGCAGTCCACGGCCTCGTTCACCGACCAGGTGATCGGCGTGTACCCGACCGGCTACATGGACGCGGGCATCATCACGCGTGACGTGTACGGCGAGCTGCTGATCCCGGTGGTGCGCGACCTGCCCTTCGCCAAGAGCATCGAGCTCGAGGTGGGCGGCCGCCACTCGAACTACAGCGTCACGGACGAGACCTGGACGTACAAGATCAACGGCAGCTGGATGGTGAACGACAGCCTGCGCTTCCGCGGCGGCTACAACCGTGCCACCCGCGCCCCGAACCTGGGCGAGCTGTTCCTGAACCTGCAGGAAGTGTTCACCGGCGGCGGCACCTTCGGTGATCCCTGCGGCCTGCGTTCGAACTCGCCGTTCGGCGCCGGCGGCGCGGCTCCGGATCCGGTGCTGCTCCCGGGCGAGGAAGAGACCAAGCTGGCTTCCGGCCAGACCGCGGAGGGCGCGTACAGCACCTACCTGATCTGCCGGGCGCAGATGGGTACGGCTGGCGCGAACGCGTTCTACAACCAGGACAACGGCGGTGGCGGTGCCACCGGCGGCGGCTTCGCGTGGATCTACCAGGAGGGCAACCCGAACCTGGATTCGGAGAAGGCCGATACCTGGACCGCCGGCTTCGTGTACACCTCGCGTTCCTCCAACCCGTGGCTGCGCGGCCTGTCCGCGGCGGTCGACTGGTGGAAGGTGGACATCGAGGATGCCATCCAGCTCTTCTCGATCGACTACGCCCGCTACCTCTGCTACGGCGGTCCGCTGGTGACCAACGAAACGGAGGCCGCGGAGCGCGCTGCGACCCAGGCCTGCCGCAACGTGGGCCGCAACCCGACCTCGGGTGGTGCCACCACGATGCTGCTGCGCTACGACAACCTGGCGACGATCTCGACCTCGGGTATCGACGTGGCGCTGAACTGGGTGGGCCAGCTTTCCGAGCTGGGCTTCGGCAATGCCCCGGGCCGCGTGGGCCTGAACATCCAGTCGACGATCCTGGACTACTACAAGACCAAGACCTCGCCGCTGAACTTCGACGTCGAGACCGACTGGAAGGGCTCGCTGGGTCCGACGCTGTCGGGCACCAACGGTGGTGCGTATGACTTCCGCCTCAACGTGGGCCTGAGCTACTTCCTCAACGACAAGAGCATCAGCCTGCGCTGGCGCTACCTGCCCTCGGTGTGGGGCACGGGCAAGGCGGTGGAGAATGCCATCATCGCGAACAACAACGCCGTGGCGAACGGCGAGAAGGATGGCGTGATCCTCAGCTACACCCCGACCACCGCGCGCAAGGTGGGTGACTACAGCGTGTTCGACCTGTCGGGCACCTGGGACATCAACAGCAGCGTGACGCTGCGTGCCGGTATCGACAACCTGTTCGATATCAAGCCGCGCATCACGGGCGCCACGGCCGGCTATCCGGGCGGCACCGACCTGAACGCGGTGTGCAGCGTGGCGCAGCAGGAGCGTGGCTGCCAGAACCCGAACGCGTACAGCCTGCCGAGCACCGGCGCTGGCACGACCAACGCGGGTTACTACGACACGCTGGGCCGTCGCTTCTTCCTGGGCGTGAAGGCCCGCTTCTAGGCCCAAGGACCGGCATCAGCCGGGAGGCCGCGGTGTTCGCACCGCGGCCTCTTTTTTGCCTCCCCGGCGGTCATCCTGCCGGGCCTTGCCGCTGCCGGCGGCGGCCACGGCCCCCGCGTCGTGCCGGGTGTTGCCTGACTTGTAACTTGTTCTCCGGCGATGCTCTCTCCCATACTGCGCTCGCTAACGGCGGCAGTCACTGCCCCGCTATTCGTTGTCTCTCTTCACAATTGGGGGAACGTCCATGGAAAAGGATCACTTCCGGGTGCGGCAATCAGTGCGCCGTGCCCTCCTCGGGATAACGGGCGGCCTGTGCGCCTTCGGGACGGTCCTGGCGGCCGAGCCCGATCTGCTGGAACTGGAGGAAATCATCGTCACGGCGCAGTACCGCGAGGAGTCCCTGCAGGAGACTCCGATCGCGATCACCGCCGTGACCGCGGCGGACCTGGAGGCCCGCGCGGTCACCTCGGCGTACGAGATCGCATACGCCGTGCCGAATGCCTCGTTCCGTCCGGCGCAGGCGGCCTTCGGCAACACGATGACCGCGTACGTCCGCGGCATCGGGCAGTACGACTTCGACTTCGCCTTCGAGCCAGGCGTGGGCATCTACATCGACGACGTCTACCATCCCTTCACGCTGGGGTCCTCGATCGAACTGCTCGACCTGGAGCGCGTGGAGGTGCTGCGCGGGCCCCAGGGCACGCTGTTCGGGCGCGGCGCCATCGGCGGCGCGGTCCGGTACGTCACCAGGAAGCCCCGGGGCGATGACACCGGCGCCATCTCGGTGACCGTGGGCGAATTCGACCGCATCGACCTTCGCGCCTCGTATGACTTCGCCCTGGCCGACAACGTGTTCGCGCGCGTCACCGGCGTGTCGGCAAACCGGGGCGGCTACCAGGATGTCATCGATTTCACCTGCGCCCACCCGGAGCTGTCGGGAGACCTGCCGATCAACCCGGTGAACCGCGGCACGGGGTGCAAGACCGGTACCCAGGGCGGGGACAACGTCCTGGGCGCGCGCGGCACGCTGCGCTGGGTGGCTTCCGAGCGGCTGGAGAGCACCCTCACGGCCGAGTTGATGAAATCGGACGCGGAGCCCCGCGCCGACACGCTGACCAATGTCATAGAGAACAGCCCCTGGTCGATCAATCCCGCGGTGCCCTACGACAACCGCTTCCTGCCGCCGAATCCCTACGTGACCTACGCCACGTACCGTGATCCGATCAGCGGCCTCGCCTTCGAACCGCGCACGCGGCTGGACAAGTGGGCGGTTTCCGGCCGCACGGACTGGCAGCTCACGGAAGGGCTGCAGGCCACGGCCATCGCCTCGTACACCGACTTGAGCTCCACGCTGGTCACGGACACGGACGGATCGCCGCTGAACGTGCAGATGACCGGCGGCGTGCAGACCATCGACTTCTACACCCTGGAGGGCCGGCTCTCCGGCCGGCTCGGCCGCACGGACTGGACGGCGGGCGTCTTCTACTACCGCGGCCATTCCATCAACGACCAGATCGTCAGCATCCCGTTCCTGACCGCCCTGACGGGCGGGGATCCGACCGATCCTTCCCAGCAGTTCGTCAATGCGCACAACGACCACAAGAGCCGCAACCGCTCGGTGTTCGCGCACACGGTCACCGACCTCACCGACGCGCTGTCGCTGACGGCCGGACTGCGCTACTCCCGGGACGAGAAGGTGGTCGCCTTCGACAACACGCAGGTGCAGAACCCGCGCGTGCTGGTGAAGGGAGACAAGCTCGACTGGCGCGTGGGCCTCGACCTGAAGCTGAACGACAACATCATGACCTACGGCAGCGTGTCGACCGGCTACCGGCCCGGCAGCTACAACCCGCGGCCCTTCCAGGCCACGCAGGTGGTCGCGGTGGAGCAGGAGGAATCCACCGCCTACGAGCTGGGTATCAAGGGGGATTTCTTCGACCGCCGCCTGCGCCTGAACGTTGCGGCGTTCTACACCGACTGGGATACGCGCATCCTGCCGCAGGGCGGCACGGAGTGCCCGCTGCTCGACCTCGGGCCGCCGCCGGCCTATGACGTCGTGCCAGAGGGCACGCCGGGAGCCGTGCAGGATTCGCTGGGCAACTGGTGCATGACCACGGTCTCCCGCACCTTCTACGCCAATACGCCGGGCAAGGTGAAGGGTGCCGAGGCGGAGTTCGCCTGGCAGCCGGTGCGTGGGCTGACGGTGACGGGCGTCTTCGGCCTGCTCGACTGGAAATCGCCGGACATCGACGACGATCCCACCGTGCTGTCGGATACACCGGTGTACGTGCCCAAGCGCAACTGGTCGCTGGGCGCGGCCTATACCTTCGGGCTGTCCAGCGGTGCCACCGTGACGCCGCGCGTGGACATCTACGGACAGTCGGAGATCTGCACGGCCACGGCGCGGTCCACCTCGGCCTTCCCGTACGCGAGCTGCTCGGACGGCTACGAGCTGGTCAATGCGCGCCTGGAGTGGGCCAGCCCGAGCCGCAGCTGGACGATCGCGGCGGGCGCCACCAACCTGACGGACAAGGAGTACTTCCTGAACAAGTTCGACCTGACTCCCTTCGGCCAGCCGCACACCGAGGGCCAGCCGGGCCGGCCGCGCGAGTGGTACGTGAGCTTCACGCGCACGTTCAACTGAGCGGCGGAGGGCGCGAGGGGTGGCGTTTCCGCGAGGGACGCCACCCTGTCCTTCAGCCGGCGATCACGCCGGCCAGCACCACGATGCCCACCCAGTTGTTGTTCCGGAAGGCCCTGAAGCAGCCGTCCCGGTCGCGGTTCCTGATCAGCCACTGCTGGTAGCCGAACAGCACTGCGGCGCCGGCCAGCGCCAGCCAGAACTGCCAGCCCAGGATCAGCGACCAGCCCACCATGGCCAGGCCGCCGAGCACCATGGCCTGCATCACGCCGATGAGCAGCCGGTCCATGTCGCCGAAGGCGATGGCGGTGGAGTGCACGTCGAGCTTCAGGTCGTCGTCGCGGTCGACCATGGCGTACTGGGTGTCGTAGACGCCGGCGAAGATCACGGTGATGAAGAACATCAGCCAGCCGATCTGCGGCACGCCGCCCAGGGTGGCGACGAAGGCCATGGGCACGGCCCAGCCGAAGGCCGCGCCCAGGTAGAACTGCGGCAGCGGGAAGAAGCGCTTCATGAACGGATAGCTCACCGTCAGCGCGGCGCCGACGAAGGCGAACTGCACGGTCTTCCAGTCCAGCCGCGTGACCAGCCACAGCGCCACGAGCACCAGCACGGCGAACAGGCCCAGCGCCTCGTGCGGCGAGACCACGCGCTGCGCCAGCGGGCGGCCGCGGGTCCGCCTGACGTGCGGATCGATGTCGCGGTCGGCGAAGTCGTTGATCACGCAGCCGGCCGAGCGCATCACCACGGTGCCGGCGACGAAGACCACCAGCAGCTTCAGCGGCGGCACGGAGGGAGAGGCGGGCAGGCCACGGGCCGCGATCCACAGCGCCCACAGCGTGGGCCAGAGCAACAGGCCGATGCCGATGGGGCGGTCGAGCCGCATCAGCAGTGCGTAGCGATGCAGCCGGCGCGCCAGCGGCGCACCACGCCAGCCCCACAGCAGGGCGCTATCCGATACGGCCATAGCTTTCCGCGTTCCCGATCCAGCGCCGCGTGAGCGGCGCGATGCAGGGCGAATTCTCCCGCAGCAGCGCCTCGGCGGTCGAGTGCACCTGCGGCAAGAGATCCGCGTCGCGCACGAGGTCGGCGACCTTCAGTTCGGCCAGCCCGGTCTGGCGCGTGCCCAGCAGTTCGCCGGGGCCGCGCAGCTCCAGATCCTTCTGCGCGATGGCGAAGCCGTCGGTGGTGTCGCGCAGCGTGGCCAGGCGCTCGCGCGCATGCTGCGACAGCGGCGGGCGGTACAGCAGCACGCAGGTGGATTCGCGCGCGCCGCGTCCGACCCGGCCGCGCAGCTGGTGCAGCTGCGCCAGTCCCAGCCGCTCGGCGTTCTCGATCACCATCAGGCTGGCGTTGGGCACGTCCACGCCCACCTCGATCACGGTGGTGGCGACCAGCAGCTGCGTGCGGCCGGCCTTGAACTCCTGCATGGCCCTGTCCTTGGCGCGCGGCGGCATGCGTCCGTGCACCAGCCCGACGCGGATGCCGGGCAGTGCCTCGGCGAGTTGCGCGGCGGTCTCCTCGGCGGCCTGGCAGCCCAGCTCCTCGTTCTCCTCGATCAACGTGCACACCCAGTAGGCCTGGCGGCCCTCGCGGCAGGCGGCGTGGATGCGCTCGACCACCTCGGCACGGCGCTCCTCGGCCAGCGCCACGGTGCGGATCGGGGTGCGGCCGGGCGGCAGCTCGTCGATCACGGACACGTCGAGGTCGGCGTAGGCGGTCATGGCCAGCGTGCGCGGGATGGGCGTGGCGGTCATGATGAGCTGGTGCGGCGTGTATCCGGCGCCCTCGCCCTTCTGCTTGAGGGACATGCGCTGCTGCACGCCGAAGCGGTGCTGCTCGTCGACGATGGCCAGCGCGAGGCGGTGGAAGGTGACGCCCTGCTGGAACAGCGCATGCGTGCCCACGGCCACCTGCACCTCGCCGCCGGCCACGGCCTGGAGCGCGCTCTGCCGGCCGCGCGCGGATTGCGAGCCGGTGAGCAGGGCGACGGTGAGGCCCAGCGGTCGGAACCACGCCTCCAGCGCGCGGAAGTGCTGCTCGGCCAGCAGTTCGGTGGGCGCCATCAGCGCCGCCTGCGCGCCGCTGCCGGCGGCGCGCGCGGCCGCCGCGGCTGCGACCACGGTCTTGCCGCAGCCCACGTCGCCCTGCACCAGGCGCATCATCGGCCGGCGGCCCTGGAGGTCGGCGGCCACCTCCTCGAGCACGCGCGCCTGCGCGCCGGTCAGCGGCCAGGGCAGCGCGGCGATGAACTTCGCGGTGAGCCCTGCCTCGTCGGTGAGCGGCAGGGCCGGCTCGGAGTGGATCTGGCGCTTGATCTGGGCGAGGGAGAGCTGGTGCGCCAGCAGTTCCTCGAAGGCCAGCCGGCGCTGCGCGGGATGGCGGCCGGCGGCCAGCGACTCCAGCGAGGTGCCCACCGGCGGGTGGTGCACGAACTCCAGCGCCTCGCGCAGGGTGGGGAGCCTGAGCTTCTCCACCACATGCGCGGGCAGCAGGTCCTGGGCGGGATTGGCGGCGAGCCGCGCCAGCGCGCGGTCCACGGCGGCGCGCACACGGCCCTGGCTCTGGCCCTCGGTGAGGGGGTACACCGGCGTCAGCCGGTCCTCCAGCGGCCCGGCGGCGCTGGCGCGTCGGTACTCCGGATGCACCATCTCCAGCCCCTGCGGGCCGCGGCGCACCTCGCCGAAGCAGCGCAGCTTCGTGCCGCGCGCGAAGCCTTCCTGCTGGGCGCGCGAGAAGTGGAAGAAGCGCAACGTCAGGAAGCCCGAGCCGTCGGAGATGCGCACCAGCAGCGAGCGGCGGCGGCGGAACACCACGTCGGCGAGCTGCACCTCGCCCTCGACCACGGCGCGCGCGCCGGCCACCAGCGAGCCGATGGCGGTGATCCGCGTGCGGTCCTCGTAGCGGTGCGGCAGCAGGAACAGCGGATCGGCGCGCGCGGCGGCCGTGTCCGCTACAGGGCCAGCACGCACTCCACTTCCACGCGGGCGCCGCGCGG